>JASEIM010000001.1:234227-239357 GCA_030017655.1 Methanobacterium sp.
GAGGATTTCCGTTTTCTGCAATTAATTCTATAACTTCTTCCATTTCTTCATAGCGCCGTTTTGCATGTATTGAGCTGCTTATTATCCTTGATATTGCTGAATCTTTAAAACCTTCGCATTCTGTTTCTGCAATAATATCCAGAACATTCTCATCAATTCCAATTTTATATGCAGAATAAAGGGTTTCAAAGAGCAATGCAGAAATTCCTTTAGTAAAAGAGCTTCTAAACATCTTTATGGCTGATGCTTGTCCTATTTCCTCCCCAATAATATTTATATTCATGCCATACTTGTTTAATTGTGCAAAACGGGTTGCATACTTTCCAGAAGCAATTATATGAACCGAAAACCCTTTTCTGACACTTCCAATTATTGATGCGTCCACAGTTCTGCCGTTTTCAATAAAAGAAAGAGCTTCTATAACTGTTTTGGGTGAAACATTATTCATATCAACATAAATTCCATTAATATATTTTCCGACTTCTTCAGCTACTTTAATTGCCTGAGAAGGAGTGACTGTAGATAATATCATTTCAGAGTCTTCTACAAGTTCTTTACTTGTTTTATATAGAGTTACCCCGATTTTTTGTGCCATGTCCTTTGTTTTTTTGCTTCTTCCCTCCACACAAGTGGCTACATCGGCTCCCTGTTCTAAAAGTCCTGCAGATAAAGTTGATGCAACTTCACCAAATCCTAAAAATCCTATTTTCATTAAACCACTCCAAAAAATAATACATATAACATGTAAATACCAGCAAGTGTGATTATAACTCCTGAAATAACTCTTATATGGTCTGAATATTTAATTAATTCCGTTAAATTTATCTTTGATACTCCTAATGATATGATGAAGATTGTAAGTGAAAATCCCCCGCTGAATAATAGTATATTAAGTGCACTGTATAAAATATTTCCTGTAGAAGCACTGTAGGCGATAATTGCAATTAAATATGATCCATAACAGGGAGACCACGCAATAGATGTTAAAAAACCCATTAAAAATGAACGAATATTTTTATTTTCATGTTGAACGGGTTTATATGAGATTTTAAATGTATTTTTATTTAAAATAAAGAAAATACCGATTAATATTATGATTAAGGCTGCAATAAATCTGAAATAATATAGATAATAGTTAATTGCAGCTGTAAAAATGACAGTAAGCGTAATAATTAAAGTGAAAACTAAATAGAACCCTAAAACAAAAGAAGTGACTTCTGAGACTTCCTGTTCTAAAAGTGAATATCCAACGATAATGGGGATAAGAGGTAATACACAGGGAGATAAAACTGAAGCTATCCCTGCAAAAAATGATAGTAAAAACCCTATATCCATCTTATCTCTCTTTTAAAGCTGATTTAATAAAGCATCTGCATCAATATAACCTTCAAACCTTTTTATTTCCTGCCCATTTGAATTTAAAGACAGTAGGGTAGGATATCCATAAATCATATAATTTGATGCAACATCCGGGTATTTATCTCCATCTATCTTGGCTATAACATAATCTTTAGCTAATTTTGTCTTTACTCTGGGATCTGAAAGTGTTGTTTCATCAAGCTGTTTACAGTAAGGGCACCAAGCAGTATAAAAATCTATAAAAACAGGTTTATTGCTATTTTTGGCTTCATTAAGGGCCGAATTTAAATCCGTATGCCAGTTTAAATTTGAATTTTGTCCAGTAGTAGTTTCTTCATTTTCAGGACTTAATACAGCGTATATGGCTATTAATGCAAGTAAAATAATTCCAATAATGACTATCAGTTTTTTCATTACTTTAATTTCTTTAATTATGTGTAATATAAATTTCGAAAATTAGATGTTCTGTATGTAAAAGTTTCTTAAATCAATTTAATTTGATAAATATTACTAAATAAACTGTGAATAATAATAAAAAAGAGTATTACCTAATCAATGCTAACGATTACCGATAACGTGGGCTTCCAACAACTATAAATAACATAAAGGCCTATATATTATTGTGTGAACATTCTCAAATGACTAAAGATTATTTGAGAGAACCAATCTTGATATTCAGAGAAACTAAGTAAATACAAAAACTTGGAGTCTTATTGATATCAATAACAGCTATTTTTTTCGACAATCATCGTCCACATGGATTTTCATTTAATCAATTATGTTATTACTAACTAAGATTATTGTAAGTTCACCAATCAGGCATAAAGGAGGTGAAAAAGATTAGAAGACAAGTAACTTTACTAATACTGACTCTAACTTTAGCCTTTATTATTTGTGGAGCAGTTAGTGCTGCAGATGAACCTGCTAACGACACAGAAAATGGAACTGTGGTAGATCCGCCTTTAGAAATAACCAAAGGATCATGGGATACCGCGGGGCTTGATAGTAACAATGTGAACGTGGGGCCTAACCAAACTATTATTCAGTTTAGGGTGAAAAATCCGGACCCAATTAACACAGCTCACGATGTTACAGCCAATTTTGCATGGACCAGTACCAACACATACATTAATCTGGCTCCGGGGGAAACTGCAGTTAAAAATATCGGAGACATTCTACCTGGTGAAACTAAGGACGTTTTTTATCTGGTTGAAATAACCAGAAATTCAGGTGCCTACTTTACCAGTAGAAATTACCAGGTCACAATCCAGGGTTCAGACACCCCACTCTACACACCAACTGGTAGCATCTATGTGGAAAAACTGCTCAGTCAAAACAGGAACGACGTAACTGGTATTTATATTTCTCCCAGCATGCCTCATGTTGGAGAAACATTTACTGTGACTGTAACCAGTACTACCGGGTCTGCTAATTATCCAGAATTAGCTCTACCGCTTGTATCATATGATCCAAGCATATTAAAACCTCTGGGAATGGTAACCACCTACAAAGACATAAATAACATCATCCGCTCAACTAACAACGTATACATTCCTAATCCGCAAGGTAATGCTTTCACCACTGTATGGACTTTTATGTTCACCAGTGCAGGAATGACAAAACTATACCCTGTTATTTATGATCGAAGTGGTAGCAGTTACCATTACAATGCAGACTATGGTGAGACAGAAACTGCAGTCGTGCCTGCTAATGTTGGAAACTGGGTATGGTATGATGATAATGCCAATGGTATGCAGGATCCGGGAGAGCTGGGAGTTCCCAATGTACTGGTAACCCTTTATAATTCCACAGGCAGTCAACTGGAAACCAGGGTAACCGATGCTAATGGTTACTACTACTTCAATGATGTATATCCTGGAGACTATTATCTGAAATTCACATTACCGGCTGGTTACAGTTTCAGTCCATTTTATGGTCCAGGTTATGATAACAAAGCAAATCCTAATTCCGGACCAAATTTAGGTGAAACTGCAATTTTCAACCTCAGTCCCGGTGAAAATGATTATACATGGGATGCAGGTATCTACCAACCAGCAAGTGTAGGTGATTTTGTCTGGAACGATCAGAATGCCAATGGTATTTATGAAGGCATCGGAGTCGGAATACCGGGCATAATCGTGGATTTATTCACAAGTATTGGTACATATGTAGCCAGCACTACAACTGATGCCAATGGATACTACCTCTTCAGCAACTTAATACCTGGAACATACTACATACATTTCAATCTACCTACCGGTTACAATTTCAGCCCTTACATTCCAGGAATCACTGATAATAAAGCAGATTCCAGCGGAAACACACCCGTTTTCGCATTAAACACAGGAATGACAGATCTTACTCAGGACGCAGGTATGTATCAAAATGCTACTCTTGGAGACTTTGTATGGGATGATCTGGATGCTGATGGAATCTGGGATACAGGAGAACCCGGTATTGATGGGATAACAGTTAAACTGTATGAACAGGGTGGTTTAGCTCCTATTGCTACAACAACTACTTCAAGCAACGGAAATTATCTCTTCAGCAACCTCAAACCTGGTAATTACTTTGTTGAATTTGTAAAACCTTCAGGTTACATTTTCAGCCCAGCTAATCAGGGGGTAAATGACCAGATTGACAGCGATGCAGATCCTCTTACTGGTAGGACTGGAACTATAATCCTTACTTCCGGTAAAAACGACTTAAGCTGGGATGCAGGTATGTACAGGCAGGCAGTGGTAGGAGATTTTGTATGGATGGATCTAAACCTTAATGGATACTATGAACCTGGACTTGGAGAATATCCATTAGCCAACATAATGGTTAATCTATTCAATGGAACAGGCCAGATAGACTCCACAAGTACAGATGCTAACGGTAATTACTACTTTACAGGTCTAAACCCAGGTAGTTATTATCTACAATTCGTTGCACCAACTGGCTATCTTTTCAGCCAATATTACGGACCAACATATGATAACAAAGCAAATTCTGCAGGTTTTACATATACATTTAGCCTTGTATCCGGTCAAAGCGACCTAACATGGGATGCAGGTATGTTAGGACCAGAACTGTACTACGCCACTATAGGTGACTATGTATGGGATGACCAGAATGCTGATGGAATTAACCAGGGTAGGGGTATGGGTATTCCTGGAGTAACTGTGAATCTATATTTAGAAGGCGGAACAACTCCAATTAACTCAACTACCACTAATGCGGGCGGATTCTACTACTTTGATAATCTGATACCTACACAAGACATACAAAATGGGCTTAGATACTTCTTAGAGTTCATCTTACCTGCAGGTTACAATTTCAGCCCATATATTCAAGGGATCACAGATAACAAAGCTGACCCAACTCCTGGCCCCAATTTCGGCCGGACAGCGCTGATAACTTTAGGAATCGGTCAGACAGACCTTACATGGGATGCCGGAATGTATCGAAATGTGACAATCGGTGACTTCGTATGGGATGATCAAAATGCCAATGGAATCTACGACGGTATTGGACCGGGTATCAACGGAGTTACAGTGAACCTATACGTTCTTGGAGGACTGGTACCAATAAGATCTACTACCACCTCAGGAAATGGAAACTATCTATTTGACAATTTAGTACCTGGAGACTACATAGTTGAATTCATCCGACCATCTGTAGATTGGATATTCAGCCCATATATTCCAGGAGTAACCAACAACACTGCAGACCCATCTACAGGTAGAACAGCTACAAATTTAGCAATTGCAGGCTGGAATCCTACTG
>JASEIM010000002.1 GCA_030017655.1 Methanobacterium sp.
AAAATCCCTAAAATTGTCTTGGAAATAGCAATGCTTATGTACCGTTATATTTTCGTATTTTTAGATGAAGCCATAAACATGTATCATTCACAGGAAACTCGTTTAGGATATTCTTCAATTAAAAAATCTTTAAAATCAATGGGTATGCTCGGTAGCAATCTTTTTATAAGAACATGGCTTAAGGGAGAACAATCATATATTGCAATGGAATCAAGGTGCTATAACGGATCTATTAACTCATTTAAAGCCTATGACAGGATTAGCGTTAAAAATATAATGGTATTACTGTTCTTTGAATCATTTCTTTTGTTAGGTACCTATTTAACATGGGGTTTAAACATTATATAATACTTACTCTAATTATCTCAATTTAAATGTTCAATAAATCTTTAGAATTAGTTTAAATTGAATTTTAAGGTAAATTCGGATAAATTAAACAGCGATGTTTAATTAATTTAAAATAAAGTTCAAAAATAAATTAAATATTATTTGATATCCACTAATCTGAAAACTATTAAATAGAAGCAAAAAATAAAGTTTATCAATTATTAATTTATCAATTCAGGTGAATCAATGAATATTATAGAAACCAACAAAATCACTTATCGCTATCCTGACGGCACTGAAGCCTTAAAAAATGTTAATTTTAAAGCAGAAGAAGGTAAAATTATCGCTCTTCTTGGACCTAACGGTGCCGGAAAATCCACCTTATTTCTGCATTTTAACGGTATTTTGAGACCTTCTTCAGGTAATATACTGGTTGATAAAGAAGAAATAAAATATGATAAAAAGGATCTGATGAGAGTAAGGCAGAATGTAGGAATAGTGTTCCAGAATCCTGATGATCAGCTCTTTGCTCCAACAGTAGTTGAAGATGTGGCTTTTGGACCTATGAACCTCGGTTTATCTAAAGAAGAGGTAAAAAAAAGAGTTGATGATGCTCTTAAGCGAGTAGGAATGGAAAAAAATAAAAAGAAAGCACCTCATCACCTAAGTGGGGGTGAAAAGAAAAAGGTGGCTATTGCTGGAATATTGGCCATGAAACCAAAGATAATGGTGCTTGATGAACCTACATCTGGTCTTGATCCCAAAGGAGCATCTCAAATTCTCAAGTTACTGTATGATTTAAATAAAGAGGGTATGACTATAATTGTATCAACTCATGACGTAGATTCAGTACCACTTTATGCTTATCAAGTTTACATAATAAGTGAAGGAAAAATTATAAAAAAGGGAAGTCCTAAGGAAGTGTTTGAAGACATTAAAACAATAAGAGATGCTAATTTAAGACTTCCAAGAATTGCCCACCTAATGGAAATACTGCAAAAAGAAGATGAACTGCCCTTTGATAAACCTTATCCTCTCACTATAGGTGAAGCAAGAAGAAAGTTAAAGGATCATTTTAATGAGTAAAAATTTAGTTGTACTGGTGATAAAATGAAAATAGGAATCTGTGATACCACATTTGCAAGAGTAGACATGGGTGCACATGCAATAGATGAGATCAAAAAGCATGTTGGAAATATTACATTCATAAGACGCACAGTTCCAGGAATCAAAGATTTACCTGTAGCATCAAAGAAATTAATTGAAGAAGAAGGATGCGAAATGGTAATGGCACTGGGGATGCCTGGGGGCGAAGAAAAAGATAAAGTTTGCGCCCATGAAGCCTCAACAGGCCTTATACAAGCCCAGCTTATGACAAATACACATATTCTAGAGGTATTTGTGCATGAAGATGAAGGTGAAAGCCCAAAAGACCTCAGACAGCTTGCAGAAAACCGTGCAAGAGAACATGCCCAGAACCTTGTTAAAATGCTTTTTAAGCCTAAAGAGATGGAAAAAGAAGCTGGAATGGGTATGAGAGAAGGACGTCCCGATGTTGGACCTGTCTGAATTCTAATTTTTAAATTAAAATAAAATTCTATTTTTTCATTATCAATTCAAATTATAAATAATAAAAAATACAAATTAATATTATCCTATAAAAAGAGATGATAATATGAAAGAAGATGTATTTTACGGTAAAGGAATGAAACATGTAAAAGAAGACTATCCTGACATATATAAGGCAGTTGTAGAGTTAAATGAAGCAGCTTATACTGGAAAGGTCCTTGACTACAAGACACAAAAATTAATTGCCCTTGGAATTAGTGCAGCAGCATCTGATGATAGGGCTATGAAAAAGCAGATGCAGAGTGCTATAAATGAATTTGGAATAACTAAGGATGAAATAGTAGACGTTTTAAGGGTAGTTCTATTAACATCTGGAAATCCCCCATTTACCAAAGCCATGCGAATACTATACAGTATATAGCTAAAGAATATCCAATTCAACTTTACCAATTATTTATTTCAATGACTATAATTGAATGAAAAAAGAATCAACTTCTTGAATTATTAAAAGGAGGAGACCTGCATTCTGATGGTCCTGCTGACGAAGTTGCAGAGGATGTTATCCAGAATACTGAACTTTTTGACCTATTATTCTATGGACTTAACGAAGATGATGATCTGGTGCGTGGTAGAACATTACATGCTTTAGAGAACGTATCACGAGTACATCCAGAACTTTTTAAATGATATACTGACAGATTAATAGATTTGCTAAAAATGATTCTCTTCCATTTGTTTTCTGGCATCTGGCAATGTTATTTGTTAATTTAGACCTTTCAAGAAATGAAGAAAAGGAAATAATTTCCACCCTATTAACCTTCTTAAAGATAAAAATACATTTGTCAAAACATGTTCCATATCCAGCTTAACTATTCTGGCTATGGAAAATCATGAGGAAAAGAAGGAAATAATTGTCAGAATAAAGTTACTTGAAATTAATAATAGTGCTGCGGTTATAAATAGAGTTTCCAATGCATTAAACGTCTGGAAAACGATGCACCATTACCAAAGCTGGTCAAAAATATAAAAATAAGTATTCCATCTAATTACTTGAAAAATTTCTTTCAACCGTTATAGCGTAACCTTTTTAAAGGAACTTAAACTAATAATGATCATCACCAAATTGGTGAAAAACTATCTTTTTTTGAGACATAGTCTCATGGATGTGGCGAAAGCTGAACAAAAAGAGGTGTTAAATTTGTATAAATATATTAGAGACGCATGGAAAAATCCAAGTGATTCCTATGTAAAGGAACTCATGCATGAAAGAGCCCCATTATGGAGAAAGGAAAGTACTATCCAGAGAATAGACAGACCTACAAGAATTGATAAAGCAAGATCCCTTGGATATAAAGCTAAAAAAGGATATATTGTCGTTAGGACAAGAGTCAGGCGTGGTGGAAGGCGAAAAACAAGATTCACCGCCGGAAGAAGACCTAAAAGAATGGGTGTTAAAAAGATAACCCCTGCAAAATCCATTAAAAGAATAGCTGAAGAAAGAGTTGCCCGGAAATATCCTAACCTGGAAGTTTTGAACTCATACTGGGTATGGGAAGACGGTAAATTCAAGTTCTTTGAAGTTATACTGGTTGACCCAAATCATCCATCAATTAAAAACGACAAGAACATTAACTGGATCTGTGAAAATCAACACAAGAATCGTGTGTTTAGAGGACTCACCAGTGAAGGTAAGAAGACCCGTGGACTTCGAGGAAAAGGTAAAGGGGCAGAAAAGGTAAGATAAGCCTTAAATCTTTTTTTATAAAAAATAAAGGTAAAATATATATGATCCATAACATCTCCTATCGTGTGTTTGTTTATGGAACAGAAAACGAAGAAAAAGTTAGAGAGGCTATTAAAACTCTCTTTCCCAATTCTTCTCCCCAAACTGATATTACAGAGGGCTATTTTAAAAATCAGGTTTTAATATTGCATGATAAAATAACCCGAAACCGTGATATTAAAGAATTTGTTAAATTATTAGATAATTTAGATTCTCAGGTTAAAAAAAGAATTCTTAACGAACTTGATAGTAAGATGGATGATAAAGGAAACTTATTCTTGAGATTTGACAAACAAAGGGCATATCTTGGAAATTTAAAGGTTATTGAACACGGCGATGCCATACATGTCAAGATAAAGATAGCTGCCTATCCAGCAAAAAAAGAGAATGCTTTGAGACTTGCAAGGGAAATTTTCGGTGAATAAAATGTACTATGATTTTCATGTTCATGAGGATTTCCAGTTAGCTTATGAATCTATGAGATTAGGATTCAACGGTATTGCTCTAATCCAGCATTCCGATAAATTCAACCCCAACTATCTTGAAAATATTAAAGGAATTAAAGATGATTTCCTCCTTTTAAGCGGTGTTGAAATCTATGCAAAAAATCCGGAAGATCTGAGAAAGAAAGTTCAAAAGTTCAGGGCAAAAGCAGACGTTCTAATAGTAAATGGTGGGAACATAAAAATAAATAGGGCTGCATGTGAAGATCCAAGGGTAGATATACTTGCAAATCCCTATAAAAATAGAAGAGATAGTGGAATAAACCATATAATTGCAAAAAAAGCTGCGGAAAATAAAGTTGCACTGGAAATTGGCCTCAATCAAATAATTAAAACCAGATCATCTGTTAGGGCCAAAATATTGAGTAATTTCAGGCAAATAATTAAACTCAAGCATAAATTTAAATTTCCATTAATAACCACAAGTAATGCTCATTCTATATACGATCTCAGAACCCCTGAAGATATAATTACATTATTAAGTTGCCTTGGAATGGATTCACAAGAGGCAAAGAATTCTTTATCCAAATATCCTCTAGATATAATTGAGAGGAGTAAAATCAGAGAAAATATAGTGGTTAAAGGAGTCAGAATAGTAGAATAAGATGATAAAATGAAACTCAAAATACTTCCTCCAACTCTTAGAACTAAAAAACGGTACATTGCATTTGAAGCTATATCCCCAGTGCCGTTAAAAAGGGAGGATGTAATTTCAATGGTATGGGAATCATCATTAAACTTTTATGGAGAATGCAAAACCAGTAAATTCGATTTATGGATTATGAGAATCTGGAATTTTGGATCATCAAATGATAAAAATATTATTAAAGGAATTATTCAATGCAATAGAGAAGAAATAAAATCAGTTAGAACATCTATTTCACTTATAAATAAATTTAAAGGTAAACCCGTTGTCTTCCATACCCTTGGTATTTCTGGGACTATTAAAGCAGCAATAAAAAAGTATATTAAACTAGAAGACAAACATAAATAAATAGTTTTTAATTTATATTTTGAATTCATCTTAATCCAAAATACCATGAATTCTAAATATTATCTAAAATCAGATTTGAATGGGTAATCTGATATATTCAGAAATGATCAATTAATCTAAGTAAAATATTGACCCCTAATATTTATTAAATCCGAAAATCAAATTCATTTATGTAATTGAAAAATAATAGAGAGGTATATATATGCAACCTATGCCAGGAGCAGGATATGATAGGGCTATAACTGTATTTAGCCCAGATGGAAGACTTTTTCAGGTTGAATATGCAAGAGAAGCTGTAAAAAGAGGTACAACTTCATTAGGTGTAAAATCCAGTGAAGGTATTGTACTTGTTGTTGATAAAAGGCCAACAAGTAAACTGGTTGAGCCAAAATCCATAGAAAAAATATTCCAGATTGATGACCATATTGGTGCAGCAACCTCCGGACTTGTGGCTGATGCAAGGTCTCTAATTGAAAGAGCAAGATTAGAATCTCAAATAAACAGAATAACCTATAACGAACCAATTAGAGTAGAAGGTTTAGCAAAAAAAATTTGTGACATGAAACAGATGTACACACAGCATGGTGGTGTAAGACCTTTTGGTTCAGCTCTGATAATTGGGGGAGTGAATGAAAACGGGTGCAAATTATTTGAAACCGACCCAAGCGGAGCATTAATTGAATACAAAGCAACAGCAATAGGTGCTGGAAGACAGATTGCAATGGATGAGTTTGAAAAGAAATATAGAGAAGATATGACACTAAATGAAGCTATTGATTTAGCATTAGATGCTGTTTATGAAGCTACAGAAGGTAAAACTACAGCTGAAAGTGTAGAAATTGCAGTTATAGAGTACAGTACCAAAAAGTTCAGAAAATTAACTGAAGATGAAATTGAAGAGTATATTGATGAACTTCTCTTAAGAAAACCTAAGGAGGAAGAGGAAGAAGAGGAGTAATAATATGGTAACTCTCGAAGATTCAGTGATAGCGCGTCTTGAATATTTTGGCGAACGCTTTGAAATACTGGTAGATCCAGATCTTGCATCAGAATATAAAAGAGGTAAGGATATACCGTTAGAAGAAATTCTTGCTGTTGAAGAGGTATTTAAAGATGCCAGAAAGGGAGATAAAGCATCTGAAGAAGCTATGAAAAAAGCTTTTGACAGTACCGACCCTCTTGAAGCTGCTTCGATTATAATAAAGAAAGGGCATGTTCAGTTAACTGCTCAGCAGCGAAAAGAGATGCAAGAAGAGAAAAGAAAAAAAATTATTGCTAAAATAACAAGAGAAGCTATAAATCCTCAGACAAAACTTCCTCACCCTGCAAGAAGAATTGAAAAAGCCATGGAAGAGGCTAAAGTTCATATAGATCCATTTAAAAGTGTAGATGAGCAGGTAAATGATGTTCTTAAGGCCATTCGTGTGAAGATACCCATAAAGTTTGAAAAAGTGAGTATGGCAATTAAAATACCTGGAGATTATACTGGAAAAGTATATTCTGTGATTTCAGAGTATGGAAAAACAAGAAAAGAAGAATGGCAAAATGATGGATCATGGATAGCTGTGGTTGAAGTGCCTGGAGGTCTGCAGGAAAGCTTTCACAGAAAACTGAGCGAGCTAACAGGTGGACAGGTGGAAACCAAGTTAATAAAATAGACTTTTTATAGTGAAGAGCATAGTTTATTAAACTTATATATAAATTCTAATAAATTATTTTCAATCTGTTAAAAATTATTTTCCAATATGGAATAATTAAAAATTGATCTTCACTATGCTTTTTATGGCTTTCCACATTAAAGGAGGCAGAACGTGATATTTGTAGAAGATAAAAACTTAGTAGTTCCTGGAGATGTTCTTGCTGATGATGAATATCATACAGGAAGAGGAACATTTAGGGACGGTAATAAAATATGTTCATCTCTCGTTGGATTAGTTGCAGTAAGGGACAAAAAAATCAGCGTAATACCCTTACAGAGCAAATACATCCCTAAAAGAGGAGATGTGGTTATTGGTGAAATTACTGATATAAGATTTTCCATGTGGAACTTAGATATTAATTCACCGTATTCCGGATTTTTACCCGCCTCAGATGTTTTTGGAAAAGAAAAAAGAGACCTGAATAAGGCATTTGATGTTGGTGATGTTCTCTTTTTAAGAGTTGTTGATGTTGATGAAGTAAAAAAAGTAAAATTGGGTTTAAAAGGACGAGGACTCGGTAAATTCAGAGGTGGAATCTTAATTTATATTACCCCAACTAAAGTACCGCGACTTATAGGTAAAAAAGGATCCATGATCAACATGATTAAAGATGAAACAAAATGTGACATTATTGTTGGTCAAAACGGCGTGGTATGGGTAAAGGGAGAACCTGAAATGGAAAGGGTTGCAGAAAAAGTAATTAACATGATAGAAGACCAGGCCCACACCTCAGGATTAACAGACAGAGTAAGAAACATGCTTTATGAACTTCTTGGTAAAGAAATCGAAGAAGAAAAAGAAGATGTAGAAGAAGAAGTCCCTGAACCAGACATAGAAGAATAACAGGGGTGATTATATCCTAATAAATAATAATAACAACAATTTAAGGGCAGATGGAAGAAATTTTGACGAATTAAGACCGTTGAAAATAGAAGCAGGAGTACTGGAAAGAGCAGATGGTTCTGCTTATCTTGAAATTGGAGGAAACAAAGTCCTTGCAGCAGTATATGGTCCAAGAGAACTCCATGTAAGGCGTATAATGAGACCAGATATGGCAGTTATAAGATGTAGATACAATATGGCCCCCTTCTCAGTTGGAGATAGAAAGAGGCCTGGCCCAGACAGAAGATCCGTAGAAATTTCAAAAATAACTGCAGATGCTCTCAGACCCGCTGTATTCCTGGAGAAATTCCCAAGATCAACAATTGACATATTTATAGAAATCCTGGAAGCTGAAGGAGGTACAAGATGTGCAGGAATAACTGCAGCTTCAGTAGCTCTGGCTGATGCAGGAATACCAATGAGAGATTTAGTGGTTTCATGTGCAGCTGGAAAAGCAAACGGCAATGTAGTGCTTGATCTTTCAGAAAATGAAGATAAAGAAGGCGAAGCAGATTTACCTGTTGCTATAATGCCCAGATCAGGTGAAATAACACTCCTACAAATGGACGGTCATTTAACATCTGAAGAATTTGATAAAGCACTTAATCTTGCAGTTGAAGGATGTAAAAAAATCAACGAAGCACAGAAAGAAGCCATTAAAAACAGGTATGGTGAGGAAAATGGTTAATATAGTTCCTGAAATTACAAGGAAAAGTATAACTGAACTTATAAAGAAAGGAGAACGTGCAGATGGCAGATCTCCTAATGATTATAGAGATATATCTCTTGAAGTGGGTGTGATCGAAAAAGCTGAAGGATCTGCAAGAGTCAAGATGGGTAATACACAGATAATGATTGGAATAAAACCTCAAATTGGCGAGCCTTTTGCTGATACACCAAATGTAGGAGTATTGATGACTAATTCTGAATTATTACCAATGGCATCCCCAACATTTGAGCCCGGACCTCCTGATGAAAGGTCTGTAGAACTGGCAAGAGTTGTTGACAGATGTTTAAGAGAAGGTGAAGTTATAGATCTTGAAAAACTTTGCATCATAGAAGGTGAAAAGGTCTGGATGATATTTTTAGATCTCCATGTTTTAGACTATGACGGTAATCTAATGGATGCAGCCGTTTTAGGAAGCGTAGCTGCCCTTTTAAACACAAAAATACCGGTTGCAAAGGTCGAAGAGGATAATGTAGTCATTGATGAAGAAAATTCTGTTGAACTGCCTATTAAAGAAAAACCATTAATGTGCACATTTGCAAAAATAGGTGGTGAACTGGTTATTGACCCATCACTTGACGAAGAAAACATCATGGACGCCAGAATCTCAATAGGAATGAGAGAAGACGGCAGTCTTTGTGCAATGCAAAAAGGAGGGGAAATGCCCCTAACAAATGAAGAAATAAAGGAAGCAATCAATATAACTTCCCAGAAAACAAAAGAACTTAGAGAACATTTGAAGTAAGCAAGATTCTGAATTTTGCTTTAATATTTATAATTACTGGTTGAAGGAAACTAAGCCTGAAAAACCTTCGAAATCATTGATTTCGAATGTGCAAACATTTAATGTTTGTTAGCTACGTTTTTCGGCCCCAAAATCTCCTATTTTGGGGTTTCCTTAACCTCAAAATCATGATTTTAAGGTGATATAATGGCAAGAACTAAAAAAGTCGGTATAACCGGAAGATTTGGTCCAAGATACGGGAGAAAAGCCAAAAGGACCGTTAAAAGTATAGAAGAAAAGATGAAGAAGAACCATACATGTCCTCAATGTGATAGAGTCGCTGTTAAAAGAATAAGCAGCGGTATATGGAAATGTAAAAAGTGTAATACTGTATTTACAGGCGGCGCATATGTTCCACAAACTCCAATGGCCAGAACAGCCGCAAGGAACATAAAGAGGATTGTTGGAGGGCTGGGAAAGTAATTTTCCTGAACACCAAAAATTTTCAATATTTGGAGGTTATGATTTGTACAAATGTGCAAAATGTGGTACTTTAGTGGATCTTAAGGGATATACTGAAGCTAAATGTCCTAAATGCAGATATAGAATTCTATTTAAAGAAATTCCACCAGTAAAAAGGGATATAAAAGCAAGATAATTCTGATAAATGTCTACATTCTAAGGCAGTATTAAATGTTTATTACAACATCAAGGAAACCATCCGCTAAAACAAGGTCCTTTTGCCAGAGTTTGAGTCGTGCTTTAAATTCTAAGTACGTTAACCGGGGCAAAATGAGTTTCAGGGATGTTTTAATTAAAGCTTCACAATCTGGATTTCAGAAAATTGCGGTGGTTTCCCAGATGAAAGGAAACCCCAGCAGAATTGAAATATACAATGAAAAGGGTGAAATTCTCATAATTTTGTATATTTCAGGGGTGCTTTTAAATTTAAAAGGCAGAATAGATTCAGATAAGCTCAGCATAAGATCTGAAATTGATGATCTTAAAAAACGACTTATTAAAGTCTTAGATATAGCTGAAGACCACGAAAAACGGAATACTAATATTCTCTGGATTAGGAAGGGTAAAGGAGAAAATAAAGCTACTTTAGAGTTTTATGATAAACATGGTTCATTAATAGACCCTAAAATTTATGTAAGAAGATTTGAATGAACATTCCAGAATATGTAAAAGCCAAATTTAAAATAGAGTTTGAAAGTTCAGATGAAGCAGGTCTGGTTCTAAAAGCAATAGAACCCGAACTTAAAACTTCGCCATCTGAAAGATCGTCTATTAATACTAGTTTAAATGGAAATACCCTTAAATTAGTAATCAGTGCTAAAGATGCTCCATCTCTGCGAGCATCCGTTAATTCCTGTTTAAGGTGGATAATACTGTCACACGACATTCAAAATTTAAAATCTAACTAAAATGGATGAAATTTAATTTAATAATTAATTTAACTAAAAGGTTGGTGATTGATATGGAACTTCCTCAAAATGTACAGCATCAATTAGCTCAATTCCAGCAGGTGCAGCAACAGGCACAGGCAATTTCAATACAAAAGCAAAATGTTGATTTACAGCTTAAAGAAACTGAAAAAGCACTTGAAGAATTGAAAAAAATTGAAGAAAATGGAGATGTTTATAAAACTGCTGGAACCTTGCTGATAAAAGTAAAAAAAGATGAAATGACCAAAGAACTTGAAGATAAACTTGAAACATTGCAGCTTCGTGAAAAAACTGTTAAAAGACAGGAAGAACGGATCATGAAGAGGCTTCAGGAAATGCAGGCGTCTATCCAAGAAGCAATGCAGGGGCCAGGAGTACAGTAGAGGTTAATAATTGATAGAATTAACTGATGAAGAAGTGGACAAAATCTCGGAAATTGTTATATCTTCTGCAGAAAGTTTTATTTTTTCTAAAGTTTCAAAAAAAGAAGTTATTGATATAGATATCAGTGTAGAGCTTTACTATGATGAAGGTCTGGATATAGATGTATCTATTGATGTAATATTCGATGATCTTTCATCTGCAGATGCAAGTATCATTGACGATGCAGTTGACTATGCAGTAGAAGCAGTTGAAAAATTTTTAGCTGAACTTTAACTCTTTTTCTCTTTTTAAATTTAGTTTTGAATTAAAAACAGAAATTATTAAATACAAATTATAACAAATTAATAGCAATTAATACTTTAATTAATAAAAATATTATCAATTTATCCTTTGCCAACCCCTCCTTTATGAGGCCATGGATAATCCCTAAAAATAGTATCAGGACGTCGAATTTTGGTTTCGCTCAAATTTATAGATGTCCTGATACCTACAGATACCTACAAAAAATATTGTTCTCAGTAATTAAAATATAAATAACTTAATTATTCTAAATTTTTGGATAATTACTATTTTTAATAAGTCGATAAATTAATTAACTTTAAATATATATTAACTGTATGATTATACCAGTTTTAGATATAATGAGTGGAATGGCGGTTTCTGGAAAGTCAGGTAAAAGAGAAACCTACATACCCCTTAAAACTATATTTCATCCTTCTTCTAACCCATATAAAATTGCAAATGCCCTTAAAGATGCGGGTGCAAAAAGGATCTATATAGCAGATCTTGATGCAATAGAAAATAGAAAACCAAATTACGATATAATAAAAAAGATAAACCAGAAATTACCCGTGATGCTGGATTCAGGTGTAAATACTGTTAATAAATCTGAAGAGGCTCTTGAAATAGCAGAAAAAGTAATTATTGCAACTGAAACATTGCAAAGTGTAGATGACCTTATTGACATATTGGATAGCAATAACAAAGACAGATTTATAATAAGTATTGATATTAAAGATAATGAAATCTTCAGTAAGCATCTGGATATGAATATTGAAGATATTGTTAAAAAAATGAGTAAAATAAATCCTCCTGAAATCATATTACTCGATATTTCAAGGGTTGGAACTGAAAAGGGAGTTAATCATGCCATTATCAAAAAATTTTTAAAACTTGATTCTTCTTTAATCATTGGAGGAGGAATTACCAGTAAAGACATAGAAGAACTTGAAAAACTGGGATTGAACAAATTTTTAGTGGGCACTGCATTGCATGCCAATAAATTATCCATTTAGAGAGGAAAAAATGCCTAAAATAGCACTCATAGGTCCATTATCTAAAGACAGAGTCATAAAAGAGAACATGATGCATAAATCTGCCGGAGGACCTGTTTATTATCAATCAAGTGTGATGAAAAGCCTTAAAATAAATGTCAGCGCCCTTATTACCCTTTCAAAGAGTGATAAAACATTATTAAAAGAATTTAGAAAAAATATTGAAATAATTCCATCATTTAGAAATAAAACCATTGAATTTCAAAATATATACCCTACAGATGACCCTGATTTCAGGATACAAAAGGCCAATATTCCCTGTAATCCAATAACTATAGAAAATATAGTGGATTTAAATTTAGAAGACGTTGAAGTCATTCTTTTAGGGCCTCTCTGTCCCTATGACATTCCCCTTGAAACAGTTGAATTTTTGTCTAAATTCAATATTCCCCTGTATCTTGGAGCACAGGGATATTTAAGGCATTTAAAAGGAGATGAAATCGTTTTAAGTCCATGGAATGACTTTAAAAAGTTCCTAAAATTTATTAAAATTCTGTTTTTAGATGAAAATGAAGCAAAGATAATTCTGAATGAGGATATATCATTACCTGAAACTGCAAAAATTCTGGCGTCCTTTGGCCCAGAAGAGGTAATTATTACATGTGGAAGTCATGGAGCAGTGATATATTCAAAGAAATTAAATAAAACGTATAAAATACCTGCTTTTAAAGCAAATCATGTATTGGATCCCACAGGATTGGGAGATACGTTTATGGCAGCCTATTCTGTAAGAAAACTCGAAATAGAAGATCCTGAAGAGTGCGGAATATTTGCTGCAGCTGCTGCTGCAATAAAACTTGAAAAAAACGGCCCTTTTAGGGAAAATAGGGATTTAATTGAAGAAAAAATGAAAATTTCCTAATCTATATCCCTAATAGTGACGGAAGAATTATAAACGGCAGTATTCCTGCAGCAAAAAAGAGTCCTATTCCTCCAAGAGTATATTCTAATTTATCATCCATTATTCCTGATGCAATAAGTAAAATACCTACAAATCCAAAAATTGCAGGGAAATATATGAAAAATACAGTTCCACCTACCATAGTATCTCTATCTCCTTAATGAGTTAAATATAAAATCAAAATCATTCTTATGTTTTTAATTATATCCTATTCATAATGGTATTCTATTAAATTTAAAGTTTTTTAATTTGTTTCTGTTCCTTTATCTAAAGGTTCTACAGAAACAAGCTTTGAATGGACAATCCATGCTGCCCTTGAATATCCAGGAGGATAACATGTAATTAGAAGCAGTTTAGGTTGTTCACTTGCTTTATATTCAATATTTTTGCCCTTAACACCCCATCTAACATCTCCATTGTACTCAACTTCATATATATATTTCTTCTGTGTAAGGAAATCCTTTATTATTACCTTATCTCCTGTCTTCAGTCTGTCAATATGTAAAAATGGAGCATGATGTGTTGTATGATGTCCCATTAAAGCCATTTCACCCTTTTCTCCAGGATAGTAACTATTTGGAAGGTGATATACGGAATTAGCCGTATTAACTGACTTAGAAGTTATCCACCATTCTGCATGAATTGAAGGTATTGAAATTTCCGCCCACCTGGTGGATTGACTTGAAACGCTTTCATTGTCTTTAATTTGTATACTGTCAACAACTTTTTCAAAAGAGCTTTTGCTATTTATAAGATTTATATTTAAACCTGAAAAATCCTCATTTTTACTATCTAATCCATCAATAGGGCCGTTATATATTATTGTGTAAAGTTTATTGTTTTTCTCGAACCATATTTCTTTTCTTTGCTTTTTACCGTTTTCATCGTTTAAATGGTAATTGTTTTCATATGCTTCAAGCCCATTTATAGTTAAATTATTTTTTGATATAAGCTGGAAGTTTTTGTCGATATTTCCAGCAGAATTTAAATTTAAACTATTCTTTAAAGAATACCCCTGTGGTTTTCTTTGTTCAATAATTGTTACATTGTATGAATTTTCAGTATCAAAAAAAGATACAGTAGAATTATCTTCACTGGTTATATTCCATGTATCTGGATAATCAAATGATAATTCTCCCATTTCATAGTGTTTTATTTGTTTCTGGGTGTTGTAATCTGTACATCCTGATGCTGTAATGACTAAAATTAAAAACCCAGTTATAAACAAGAATTTCTCCAATCTATATTCGCTCCAATATATCTTTTATTAGGATTACATTTTTGGTTTTATCTTTATTAAACTTACTTGTTCAAATAAATTCACCTATAATTAGTAATTTATTTAATTTAAGTATTACTATGTTGGAGGTTATACTTATTGTTTTATAATAAAATAAATCTATTTAAAATAGATTAAGTCAAAAAATATAAAGTATTAAAAGATGAGGTTGAAAATTCTCAAACACCATGTGTTTAAAGCTTTAAACATGAAGCGTTTGGTGCAAATACAGTTTCTCATACGCGAAAATCAGAGATTTTTAAGGTGGAAAAAAATGACACTGCGGATCTTATCATGGAATGTTAACGGCTTAAGAGCGGTACATAGAAAAGGTTTTCTTAAATGGTTTTTAGAAGAAAATCCAGATATTCTATGCATTCAGGAAACAAAGGCTACTGAAGATCAATTACCAAAGACATTAAAAAGAGTTGATGGATATTATTCCTATTTTAAAGGTGCAGAAAAAAAAGGTTACAGCGGAGTTGCATTATATACTAAAATAAAGCCTGAAATGGTTGAATATGGCTTTGGAATCAAAAAATTTGATGATGAAGGCAGAATAATCATTGCACACTACAAAGAATTCATCCTTCTCAACATATATTTCCCTAACGGCAAGATGTCCCCTGAAAGACTTTTATATAAACTAGAATTCTATGATGCTCTTCTTGATTACGTGAAAAACTTTAAAAAAATGGGTAAAAACATGGTAATATGCGGAGACTTAAATACAGCCCATAAGGAAATTGATCTGGCAAGACCAAAGGCAAATGAAAAAATTTCTGGATTCTTACCTGAAGAACGCGCCTGGATTGATAAATTCTTAAGTCACGGATATGTTGATACTTTCCGAATGTTCAACAGCGAACCTGATCAGTATACATGGTGGAGTTACAGAACCAGAGCAAGAGAAAGAAACGTAGGATGGAGACTGGATTATTTCTTCGTTAATGAAGAGTTCCAGGATAAAATAAATGCATCATATATTCTTAATGACGTAATTGGTTCTGACCATTGCCCTGTTGGATTAGAAATTGAACTATAATCATTTTAACATATTTTGATGATAAGCAGATGCATTTAAAAATTCTTTGTAGAAACATAAAATCTAAATACTGAGTAATACAAATATAATATACCTCTTAGGTTATTGGAGGTTGAATTGATGGATTATATTAGTAATAGGAATATTTCTAACAGTCTTTTAGATGAAGCATACCGATGCAAACATGTAGAATTAAAGTCTTTGCTTGGAAAAATAGAATCTGAAATAAATGATAGAGGATATGCAGATAGAATCCTTTTAAGAGCTAAAATGATAGTAACAAGTAAAATGGCATTGATGAATAGTAAATAAATATTTATATATAGAATTCCTCCCCTATTTACATTGAACATTCTCTAATCAATCTAGAAACAATAAAATCAGTGGTAATTAATTTTTATGATTTAAATATTATATTATTCTTACACATTAAATTTCTGTTTTTAATAGAGAAAAGATTTTTAAATCAGTTAAATCAATTCTATATTGTTTAATCTTGATTTAAAGTAATAAATGAATTTTTGTGCTTTTATCATGTATTAATCTTATTTTAATACACCGCAAGCTAAAAAGGAATCATTGATGATAGAAAAAACTATAAAAATATTGAATTCAAGAAAATGGTATAAAAACCGGCTGGCACATATAGAGCTCTTAAAACCTCAAAAACCAATATATGGAGATACTAAAGCTATTTTACCCCAATATATAAAGAACTACTTGCAAAAGAACAATATCAAACTTTATAAACACCAGTGTGATGCAATTGATCATCTAAGAAGTGGAAAAAATATAACCATAACCACTCCCACTGCCTCAGGTAAAACCCTCGCTTTCAATATTCCGGTTTTCGAAAAGTTAATCCAAAATAATAAAGCTTCAGCCCTGTACATTTACCCTGCAAAGGCCCTTGCAAATGACCAGCTTAAGTCAATGAAAGAACTTGAAAAATACTGTGGAACTAAACTGAATCCCGCAGTATATGATGGAGATACCTCCAAAGAACAAAAAAGAAAAATAAGAAAAGAATCAAGGATAATTATAACCAATCCCTATGAACTGCACAATGTATTACCATGGCATCATCAGTGGGAAAATTTCTTAAGCAACCTTAAATTTGTTGTTATAGACGAAGCACATCAGTATAGAGGAGTTTTCGGTTCCAATGTAGCTTTTTTAATAAGAAGATTCCTGAGAATCTGCAATTATTATGGTTCCAATCCTCAATTTGTTCTGTCAA
This sequence comes from Methanobacterium sp., assembly GCA_030017655.1. NCBI lineage: Archaea > Methanobacteriati > Methanobacteriota > Methanobacteria > Methanobacteriales > Methanobacteriaceae > Methanobacterium > Methanobacterium sp. The sequence continues at coordinate 16,844 of JASEIM010000002.1, forward strand.
CCGCCACACTTGCAAACCCCATTGAGTTTAGTGAAAAATTAACAGGTCTCAAATTTGAGTTAATATCCCAAGATGGCTCTCCAAAAGGAAAAAAACATTTTATATTTTATAATCCATATTTTGACGGTGCAGGAAAAACTACCACCCATGTAGAATCCCAGAATTTATTCCAATTATTCATACTTAACAATTTACAAACTCTCTGCTTTACAACCTCGCGAAAAATGGCTGAATTAATTGCCAGGCGTTCCAAAAAGGAAATTTCTCAAATAGATGATGCACTGGCTGAAAAGATCTCGGCCTATAGGGCTGGCTATCTGGCAAAAGATAGGCGTAAAATAGAAAATCGACTTAAAAATGGTGAAATGCGAGGAGTAACCGCTACAAATGCCCTGGAACTGGGCATTGACATTGGATCACTTGATGCTGTTGTAATTTCAGGTTATCCAGGGACCATAATGTCCACTTGGCAGCAGGCAGGTAGGGCAGGTCGGGGAACTGATGATTCAATTGTAACTTTTGTAGCCTTTCAAAATCCCTTGGACCAGTATTTTATGAAACATCCCGCAGTATTTTTTGATAAACCCCATGAACATGCAATTATTGATCTAACAAATCCCCATATTATTGAAGGACATTTAATGTGTGCTGCAAAGGAAATGCCAGTAAACCCTAAGTTGATTAAAATTGACTTTGAATCCTCACTCGATGATCATATTAAATCACTGGCATCCAAAAAGTTAATTGAAAAATCATCAGACACATGGGTCTATTCAGGTACAGATTATCCTCCATTTAAAGTTAATTTAGGCAGTATTTCTTCTGAAATTTTTAAGGTATATAACAAGGGAAAACTTCTTGAAACAATGGATAAAAGACAGGCATATACCGAAGCGCATCAGGGAGCTGTGCTTATTAATCAGGGCGAAACTTACGTCGTGTATGACTTTAATTTAGTCACCAATACCATTAAAGTAGCTAAAAAAGATCTGGATAGCCATACCAGTGTCCAGAAGGATATTGAAATTAAAATAATTAAAGAAATTAACCAGAAAGTGATAGGAGACCTGAAAATATCATTTGGAGAGCTTAAGGTAAGTGAATCTTATCCCAAATATAAGGTAATTGATAAAAGTCAGGTGGTAAGCGTTAGAAATCTTAATTTACCCCCAATACAGTTTAAAACCAAAGGACTATGGATTACTTTGCCCCAGAGCATTAAAGACGGGCTTAAATGTGCTTTATCAGGAGAAAACGTATTTGAGGGTGGTATTCATGGCCTTGAGCATGCTATGATATCCATAATTCCATTCCATGTTATGTGTGATAGATTTGATATTGGGGGTGTTTCTACACCAAACCATAAAGATACTAAAATGGCAACAATTTTCATTTATGATGGATTTGAAGGTGGCGTTGGATTAACTGAAAAAGCATATGAATTAATTGAAGAAACAGTTCAGATGACCTACGAGCTTGTTAGAGATTGTACATGCGATGAGGGCTGTCCAGCATGCATATATTCACCAAAATGCGGTAATGACAATAAACCACTGAATAAGGAAGGTACTATCTTTATAATAGAACAATTGCTTGATTTAATGGGAATAGAAAGGTAAATAATGTTTTAAATAAATGTAATAGAATTCTCGATAAGGGGCATATCATGGTAAACAGGATGAATGAAGGGTTTAGATTATATAAAAAAGGGAATGTAGAAATTGAATTATTTGATGATGATTTAATGATATTTAATGTAATGGGCTCAAGAAAAGAAAAATATCAAGTTAGTATGAATGAAAATATGTGGATGTGCGATTGCGATGACTATCAGTTCAGAAGTGAGAGAGAGCCAGGTAGTTTCATTTGCAAGCATCTCTGGGCTGCTTTTTTTGAAGTTATGGAAATGAAAAATGAAGGTTAATTACTGTTATTTATAAAACAACTGTAAACTCTCCTTTGATAAATTTAATCAATAATCAAAAATATTATTTAAATAATATAGAATTTAAATCCTTAAAACTTAAATAGTTCTTTTTAATGTATTTTTTTAACTTAAATTCCCCTAATAATTAAATTAACTAATTTAAAGGTTTATTTAACAAATTTAAATTTATTTATGTATTTATTATGTGTTTTTTGAATTTTTATTAGAATTAGAAACCGTTTTTTCTTATATTCCTTTGATTATTTTTATTATAGCTCATATAATTTAAATACTTCTTCTTTAAAGTACATCAAATTTAAGGCATAAAATGCATTAAACGACATAGTTATACTTATGAAAAACATAATAAAGAATATAGTTTTATGAAGAGGTGGTATGATTAAAAGGAAAGCATTAATTTTAGCATGTATTGTGCTTATTGCATGTGTTGCTGTAACTGGTTATCAATTTAAAGACAATAATCAACTACTCGAACTAAAAAATTCTTTACAAAATCCCACTAATTCAGATGTTAATGACTCCAGTAAAGCTGCAAATCAAGAACAGCAAAATAATTTACAGGAAAACGATGATGATCAAAATACAGAATATAAAAGTTCTAAAAATAGTATAAAGGATTCTAATTCTCAATCAATTGCAGAAAAATATATAGAAGAACCTGGAGCAGTAGCAGGAAAGCCAAAAAGGATTAAAATTGGTGGAAAGCAAACTGACGTTGTTCCAGTTTTATCCAAAGGCAAACAGGTGGGTGAAATACACATAGATCCTGAAACAGGTGAAAATGTTGGTGGTGCTGGAGGAGCACCTTAAACTATTTTATTTTTAAGGGTATTGTAAAATAAAAAGTTGAACCCTTTCCTAATTGTGATTCGACCCATATATGTCCTCCGTGTCTATCAATAATCCTTTTCACAATGGCAAGTCCTATTCCTGCACCCCTATATTCTCCAATAGGGTGTAATCGTCTGAATATTTCAAATATTTTGTCAGTATATTCCTGCTCCATTCCAATACTGTTGTCGCTAACTGAAAAAACCCATTCATCTTCACTTTTTTGTGCTGAAATATATATTTCAGGAGGTTCGTCTTCTTTACGGAACTTAATAGCATTACCAATTAAATTCTGAAATACCCTCGTTATTTGATTGGGGTCTGCAAAAATATCGGGGAGAGGATCATGATTTATTACGGCTTTATTTTCATCAATAGACACGCTCAGATTATTCAATGCTATTTCAAGGCTTTTTTCAACGTTGAAGACTTTGAAATCCCCTCCTTTTGTTCCAACGCGTGAATATTCAAGTAATGCTTGAATCATTTCTTTCATTCTTCTTGATCCATCAATCATAAATTCAATGAAATCATCAGCATCCTGGTCTAACTGACCTCCATATCTCCTTTTCAAAAGTCCGGCATAACTGCTAATAGCTCTAAGAGGTTCTTGAAGATCATGAGAAGTGATATAAGCAAATTGTTGAAGTTCATTATTAGAACGTGTTAGTTCTTCAATGGTATCTTTAAGCTCTTTTTCAGCTTTTTTACGTTCAGTAATATCTTTTGTTATAGCTACAAATGATATGGGTTTTCCATGAGCATCTTTAATAATATTTCCAGAAATTTCTGCTGGAAATGATTCTTTTTTATCTTTTGTAAACAAATTAATCTCTAAATGAACGATTTCCATATTTAATAACGATTTTTGCACTACTTCTACTAATTTACCACGATCTTTTGGATCAACTAATTCAAAAGCATTTAATCCTATTATATCATCCTTTGAGGAGACTCCGTACATATCCACGGTTGCCTGATTACATAATATTATATTTAAATCTAAATCTGTCACAGTAATAGAATCTGGCGAAGATTCAATAGTTGTTTTTAATAATTCTTCACTTTCTTTTAAAGCTAATTCAGCTTTTTTACGTTCGCTAATATCACGGGAAATTGCGAGAATAAAAGTTTTTCCACCTAATTCAAAAAGATGATTATTATTTTCTACGGGAATCCTTTCTCCATCCTTAGTTAAATGAACTATTTCAAATCTGGCCTTTTTCTTCTTCTTCAATTCTCTTGCATTTTTTGGTACATCTTCTAATCTTTCAGGGGCAATTATATCCAGAGGGGTCATGTTTAAAAGTTCGTTCTTACTGTAACCTAACCTCTGGGATGTAATATCATTTACCTCAACAAATTTACCAGGTAATCCATTTTCCTTTAGCTCAACCAGCGTTATCATATCATCTGCTTTGTTGAATAACTCTCGAAACTTCTGTTCACTTTCTTTTAATGATCTATAAGTCTTTTCCAGCTCTTTTGTGCGCTTTTGAACCTGTAGTTCAAGATTAATCCTCGCATTTCTTAACTCTTCTTCTAATCTTTTATTTTCAGTTATATCACGAGTTATACTTCCATACATTATTCCTTTCTCAGTTTTTATAGGATAAATGGTGCTTTCAATAAATCTCCTTTCTCCATTGGGACGCTGAATTTGTCTTGCTAATCTATAATCATGATGGATTTCTCCACTGTTCCTTAAATTTTTTATTAAAATTGATTTAATTCTCTTATATGCCTCAGGAGTTTTTCTTTCTTCAACTGAAACCCTATACACAAAATCCCATAGAAACGAACCCAGCATATCTTCTCTTTTAAGTCCCGTAATTTCTTCCATGGCACGGTTCCATTCAATAATGGCTTTTTTCTCATCAATTAACATTATCCCATCATATGATTCTTCAATAGTTGTTCTAAATTTTTTCTCGCTTTTCATTAGATCTTCTTCTGCTTTTTTACGATCTGTTATGTCGTGAGCAATGGCCAAAACTGATTTCACCCTTCCTTTTTCATCAAATTCTGGGATATTGTATGAATAATAGTATTTAACCCCCTCTGGTGTATTTATTTCAAATTCAAATGTTTTTGTTTTTCCAGTTTTAAATACTCCTTTTAAAAGATTATCAACTTCTTTAGCCAGTTCTTTAGATATTCCAAGTTCTGCATGCGTTTTACCAATATAATCCTCTTCTTTTAATCCTGTCATTTTTGTTCCTGCAGGATTTATAAAAGTATGGCGCAGATTTTTATCAAAACGAGTGATGGCATCTGGAGAATGTTCAATTATGGTTCTTAGTTCTTCTTCTCTTTCTTTTAATTTATTTTCATTCTTTTTACGCCCAGTAATATCTAAAAAGGAGGCTATACTCCTTTTAGTGCCCGGAATCATGGAAACATTTGCAAGTATATCTTTAATTTTCCCATTTTTATCAATAGCTTGAAATTCATATCTTTCTGGAACACTATCTGCGTTAATCCTCCGCATTTTATGGTATTTTTTCATATTCATTAGTTCCTCTTCATTCACCACAAATTCTGTCCATTTTTTTTTATTTTCCACTTCTTCTCTGGAATATCCAATAATTTTTTCTGTTTCTTCGTTCATCAAAGAGATTGTCATGTCTTCCTCTATAATTATGAAAGCAATTCCCGTATTTTCAAAAATAGTTCTGTATTTATTTTCAGAAGCTTTTAATGCACTTTCAGATATCTTTTCTTCTGTAATATCCCTTGTAAGCATTATAAATAATTCTCCATCAGGAGAGAACGTTGTAATAAAAAGATATTTATTTAAAGGCTTAAAAAACCTTTCAAAGTTTTTTCTTTTTTTATTAGAAACCACTTCATTTGCTATTTTAATGTAATAAACCGAATCTTCAGCATAGATTTCATTTAAAGATTTACCTACTGCTTCTTCTAAATTTGTTATTTCATTCAGTACTGATTTAGAATTAAAATACATAACTTGCAAGTCAACAATATTTCCTCCCCTATTACGTATAATTTTGTAAATAGAAACTCCTTCATGCATATTTTCAAATATATCGCAATAACTCCCGGTTTCTAAACAGAGTGGTGGAATAAATCCTCTGCTATCTCGTTCCATCATATATACTTCCAGATAAATTTATGAGATGATAAAGTCCATTGTATTATTATTTATTAAGTTTATAATAATTATTTTTTTAAACCCCCTTCCTGAAAAAAATTATATTTTTCATTCAAAAAATGAAGATAATTTTATAATTATCAAAAATTAAAGATCTATAGAGTTCTATATAGGGTAAATAATTAATTCATGTAACTTTTGTTTGATTTTATTTCATAATAACATCTAATTTATATTTTAATACCATATTGAGGAAATAAAATGAATTTGATTGTTCAATTTAAATTATATCTAATGTTTTTATCCAAAGGAGGAAAACATGTAAAGAATTTCCATTAAATTTTAGTTCGTTAAACGTTGATATGACGAAATTAATTTAAAAATAAAAATTTTTTATGTAAATCCAAATCCATAGACTTAAAAATTATCTATTTATTGCTCAATCTTCATCTCCCTAGTTTTTATCCTTCTAATGACTTTTCTAAAATTGAAATTAATAAAACACCTGCAATTATAGATGATACTTCAGATTGTGTTCTAAAAGCACTTGAAGACACCGGTAAAAATAGTTGCAGCTGCTGAGGATGGGATGAAAAAAGAAATTCATAATAAACTAAAAAATTATTTCTAAATATATAAATTTGTTTAAAATAAAAAACAATTAATCTATTTAAACAATTATATGGTGAAAAAATATGAAATTAAACTGGAAATTATTTATAATTCTATTAATTGGATGCATCTTTGGATGGTTTGCTGTATTACCCTATACTCTGACTCTCCAAAGCAGTGCACTCCAAAATTTACCCATAGAACTTTCTGTACTATTAACAGTACAGTTTATTCAAAGTTTAATAATATCCGTAATTGCCATCTTTGTAGGTCTTTACTTTGCAAAAAAAGTTGGATTTGGCCTTCCAATACTTGAAGGGTGGCTTGAAGGCAAACCTGTTAAAAAATACTTTATATCAATTCTCCCCATATCAATCATTCTTGGAATTATAGCCGGGATTTTAATAATTGGATTAGATTACCTATTTTCATTAGCAGGAGCTGTGATTAATGTTACAGGAAGTCAGCTTACTCCTCCCGCATGGCAGGGCTTTCTTGCATCATTTTACGGGGGAATAAACGAAGAAATATTACTTAGATTATTCGTGATGACTTTACTTGTCTGGATATTCTTTAAAATTAAGAAAACCGAAACTGGAAAACCAACAAAAATAGGAGTATGGCTTGCCATCCTTTTAGCATCAATTTTATTTGGAGTTGGTCATCTACCGACTTTAGCATCAATTACAGCGCTAACTCCAATTCTAGTTGCCAGGACAATTATTTTAAACAGTATAGGTGGAATTATTTTTGGATGGCTTTACTGGAAAAAAGGACTGGAATCAGCGATGATAGCACATTTTTCAGCAGATATTGTTTTACACGTGATTCCTGCATTATTAATTGGCGCTGTTTTATAAAAAAATATTTTTTTCTTTTTTATTAGAATAATTTTTGAAGTAAATAAATCAAAAAAAGAGTTTTAAAGGGATTAATTAAAGAAGTTCTTCCCTTAAATCAATAGTATCTTCAAGATCAGGTCCTGTTGAAATTATAGTTACAGGAACTCCTGTTTCTCCTTCAATCTCATTAACGAACTTCTTAACTTCAGCTGAGAGCTTTGAATAGTCCTTTACCCTTTCACATTCAGGGAATATTTTGTCAACACATGTTAAAGCAATCTGGGTTGCCCCGTTTATCATGCAGGATTCCTTTGCCAGATCCATATCAAAGGTTCCCACTCTTCTTCTACGACCTGTAACTGTTCCATATTCTTCAAGACCTTTTTTTTCTGCCTCTTTCTCAGAAATTTCCGTTTTAAATGGTCCTTCACCAACACGAGTTATGTATGATTTGAAAACAACTATAACATCATCAACTCTTGTTGGACCAATACCAACATCGGCTGCAAAGGTACTTGCAGTTGTATCTTTACTTGTTACAAAAGGATAAGTACCATAATAAAGTGAAAGGCCGAAACCCTGGGATCCTTCAATAAAAACATCCCTTTCATCATCTAATGCTTCATTTACTTCTTTTGGAACATCAGTTATGTAATCTTTTAATTCTGGGAAATCTTCAGCTCTTTTTACTGTTCTATTTACCCTATCAGCATTTGCAGGCCCGCATCCTGTTCCAGTACTCCCTATTTTTTTAGCAAGGTAATCTGAAGATTTATCCCGTTCTTTATGTTTTTCTTCAATTATTGCACATCTGTAATCAGCAAAAGTTCTGCCCTTAACATTATATTTATTTAAATAATCAAGTTCATGCATAAAAACGCCAGGATCAACAAGCACTCCGGCCCCAATAAGTAATTTTGCACCAGTGTAGAAAAATCCAGAAGGAGTTAGCCTTAATCCATATTTATCTCCCTTAAATTCCACAGAATGTCCTGCATTAGGACCTACTCCTGCTCTTGCTATAATATCAGGTTTATCATTGTAACAGAGATAAGTGATACATTTTCCTTTACCTTCATCTCCCCAGGCGCCACCGACCAATATACTACATGTCATTTTTAGTTCTCCATATTTCTTTGCCTCTCATACTTTGGGAAGCCTTAAATAAAAATCTTTCCATTATGTTATTGGTTTGAAATTCTAAATAAATATTCTGTCAATTATATATCTAATATTTTTGACTGAATTTTCTTATACTCTCCCCATTAACAGATTCATGGAAAAAATGAACCTAAGATATGTTAAATTTAGTATTAGGAGTATTAATTTTAATTTAACTTTTATATAACACATCAAAGATGTTTATAATGTTTTTAATACCTAATCTAAAGTCTTCTATCCTTATATTCTCATTTGGAGCATGAACAAGTGATCCCCAATATTCTACACCCACAGAAACTGTTGGTATCCCTAATTTATTGATAAAATTGTAAACAGGACTGCTACCAACTGAAATAGGATAAATTAAAGGTTTTAAACCATATGTTTTTGCTGTAGCTTCTTTAATAATCTCAGTTGCAAAGGAAGAGGCTGGAATTTTAGCAGCTTCGTATCCATAAAGATAATTAACATCTACATCATCAAATCCATATTTTTTAACGTGTTTATAAAGATTTTTAAGTAGATTTTCTACTTTTTGTCCTGGAAGGAATCTAAAATCCACTTTAGCATATGCTTCGCTTGGTACAATGGTTTTGGAGCTTGCCCCAGCATAGCCAGTATGTAAACCATCAATATTACATGTAGGTTCCAAATATAAAGATTTTAGAGCATCAAAACCTTTATAATTACCTACAAATGCATTTAGCCCATATTTTTCCATTATTTCCTCATCATTGAAGGGAATATTTTTTAGAAGGTTTTCTTCTTCTCCTTCAACCAAGTCTATGTCATCATAGAAACCTTCAATAAGTATTCTACCGTTTTTATCCCTTAAACTGCTTAAAAACTCCATTAAACGCCATATAGGGTTGGGAATTAAACCAGCCCTTCCAGAATGCACATCTTTATTCGGCCCTATAACTTTAAAATCAAAATAAGCAATTCCTTTATAACCCAATTTTACGGTTGGTATTTCGTTTTCATGCCGATCTCCTGATTCCCAAACCCCCATATCCGCTTTAAAAAGCTCTTCATATTTATCCACATATCGGGGAAGAGAAACACCTCCAATTTCCTCTTCTCCCTCAAAAATAAATTTTACTGCAACTGGAAGTTCTCCATGAGTCCTTAATATTGATTCTACAGCTTTTATCCTGGCTATTATATTTCCCTTGTTATCTGCAACTCCACGAGCAAATATTTTATTATTTCTAATGGTTGGTTCAAAAGGAGGGCTTTTCCAGAGCTCTAATGGATCTGCAGGCTGCACATCGTAATGATTATAAAAAATAATTGTTTTTTCATAGGATTCTGGCTTGTATTCACCATAAACTAATGGATTTGCATCATCAAGTCTTAATATTCTTGAATCTATTCCTGCACCCTTCATAATTCCCATTACTTTCACAGATGCTTCTTCTATACATCTATTTTCCGCTGATACTGATGGAATAGAACATAAAACTTTTAAATCTTCGATAAATGCATCTAAATTTTGGTCAACGTATTCCAGCGCTTCCTGCATCAGATCACCAGTAATATATTTTGATATGGTAATGATCTGATTTTAATCTTAATAAAATTTAAGAAAAATAGTTAAAATAAAAAAATAATTAGAAGGATAAATTGGATATCCTTTCCATGGCTTCTTTGGTATTTTTAAGGGTATTAAAGGCTGTTATTCTGAAATAGCCTTCTCCACTTGGACCAAAACCTACACCTGGTGTTCCAACCACGTTGGCTTCATTTAAAAGAAGGTCAAAGAATTCCCATGAATCCATGTTATTTGGAGTTTTAACCCAGATATATGGCGAATTAGTTCCACCATAAACATTTAAACCGAGTTTTTCCAAACTTTCTTTGATAATTGCTGCATTTTTCATATAGTAGCTTACCAGTTCCTTAATTTCCTTCTGACCCTCTTCTGAATAAATTGCCTTAGCAGCCATTTGAACTGGATAAGAAACACCGTTAAACTTGGTAGTTAATCTTCTAAACCATAATTCATTTAATGAATATGGATTACCGGAAGCATCGAAACCCATTAATTCTTTAGGTACAACAGTGTAGGCACATCTTGTTCCTGTAAATCCAGCATTTTTGGAAAAGCTTCTAAATTCTATAGCAACTTCTTTTGCCCCTTCAATTTCATATATGCTTCGAGGAATTTCTTCTTCCTGTACGTAAGATTCGTATGCGGCATCGAATAATATAACTGATTTATTTTCTCGTGCATAATCGACCCATTTAGCCAGTTGTTCCCTTGTAAGCACCGTACCTGTTGGATTGTTAGGGTAACAGAGATAAATTAAATCAACCTGAGTTTCTGGAAGTTCTGGTATGAAATTGTTTTCTTCAGTACATGGAAGGTAAACCAGACCTTCATATTTTCCATCTTCTCCCATTGGGCCACCACGGCCTGCCATAATATTACTTTCAACATAAACAGGATAAACAGGGTCTGTTACGGCTACAACATTGTTTATACCAAATATTTCCTGAATATTTCCAGTATCAGGTTTTGCGCCCTCGCTTACGAATACTTCTTCAGAATCTAACTGAATTCCCAGAGGTGCGTAATCATTCTTGATGATTTCTTCAATTAAAAAATCATAACCTCTATAGGGCCCATATCCCTTGAATGTCTCAGCCTGGCCCATTTCATCCACACCCTGCTTGAATCCTTTAATTACAGCTCCAGGTAATGGTTTTGTTACATCTCCAATTCCCATTCGAATTATATTCGCGTCAGGGTTTTCTTTTTCATATTTTTCAACACGATTATCAATTTCTGCAAAGATATAATTGCTTTTAAGCAATAGAAAGTTTTCATTAATCTGTACCGCCATTTTATATTCTCCTATATTCGTCTTATTTATGTGCAAAGTAAAATATTAACTTATCACCCTTTATTTCATCCAATCTTGCAAATCCAAACCTTTCAAGCTGAACAATATCTCCAACTTTGAGATTTTTACAGGAAGGCTCAACTAAACCTTTTACACTGCCTGCATCAGGCATTATAATTTCTGCTTTTAAATTATCATCTTTTGGAATCCATTGAATTAGCTGTGCACCTGCTTCTTTTGCTTCTTCAAAACTTGAACTATGAAAAACAGATTTTTTATCTTTAAATGTTATATTTACAGAATCCATAAGTCTTAAGACTTTATCTTCTTTTATATCATCTTTTACAAGGTAAATTTCGCCGTTAAAAGGAATTTCACGATATCCTCGCTCTAAAAAATCAGGATGCAATGGTCTTTCAATAGTTCCCATATCAGAATCCGGAAGGTTCTCTATTTTCACTTCTTCTGGATTCCATACGAAGAAATACCTGTTTGCAACTTCTTCCAAGATTGCACGGTTTAATCCGTATATTTTCTTCCAGCTTACAGTTGAATCTGCGATTTTAACACCTATTTCATTCATAAGCTCATAAAGGGCTTCCTTCATTATTCCTCTTCTTGCTATGGCCCGTATTGTTCCCAATCTTGGATCATCCCATCCAGAATATATACCGTCCTGAATGCCTGTTCTAGCTTTAGAAGTACTTAAAGCTATATCTTCCATTTTAAGGCGCCCATAATGAATAAAAACAGGGACATCCCATCCAAAATATTCATATATGTATTTCTGTTTCTCACTGTTTGCAAGATGGTCCTTTCCACGTAGAACATGGGTTACTCCAAGCAAATGATCATCTACTGTAACTGAAAAGTTCATCATGGGATAAATTTTGTATTTCTTACCTGTTCGGGGATGTTCTGCATCCACAACCCTCATTGCTGCATAATCTCTTATTGCAGGATTTTTATGTTCTATATCTGTTTTTACTCGAAGTACAGCTTCTCCTTCACTCATGTTTTCCATATTTTCCCAGCGTTTAAGATTATCTTCAACACCTAAATCTCTACAAGGACATGCTTTTGACTGGTCTTTTAATTTTTTAAATTCCCCACCTTCACATGTACACATGTAGGCCCCGCCAAGTTCAATGAGTTTTTCAGCATATTCATAGTAAATAGGAAGTCTATCACTCTGTATGACTTTTTCATCAATTTTAATATCCATCCAGGACAGATCCTCATTTATCATTTCATAAGCATCAGGATCTACTCTGCGCGGGTCTGTGTCTTCTATACGCAGAATAAGTTTACCACCATATTTTTTCACATATTCATGATTTAAAATAGCAGCTCTTGCATGACCTATATGGAGCGGACCGCTGGGATTTGGGGCAAATCTTAATATTACATCCCCATCAACTTCTGGAAGGTCAGAAAGGCCTTTTGAAGAAACTTTTTTTTCCTCCTCTACCATGCCGCCTAATTTTTCAAGCTCTTTAATCTGTTCTTCAGGATTTAAAGCATTTATTTTTGTTACAACTTCAGCAACTACCTTTGAAACTTCTTTAGAATCTTTCCTGAATTCTGGATGAGAACCCATGATCATACCTATTACCGCGCCGTTTTGAGCATTTCCTTTGTGTTTTACAGCATTTTGAAGGGTATATTTGTATACCAAGTCTTTTAAACTATCCATAAAATCACTGTTTAAATCTATAAAATTAATAAAATTAATGAGTTCTCTCAAGTACAAAATCTGCAATCATTTTCAAAGAATCTTTAGCCTCAGAATCTTCTAAAACATCTAAAAGTTCTTTTGCAGACTTAACATTGTCAAGTGCGATATTTCTGGTATATTCAATTGAACCATATTTATTGAATATTCCAATTGCATCGTCGACTAAATCTTCATTATTTGCCTGTAATATTGATATAAGCCTTTCTTTATCATCATCAGATGCATTTGCAAGGGCATGAACAACCATAAGGGTCATCTTACCTTCTACAATGTCACTTCCCACTGGCTTCCCAATATCTTCTTCATCACTTACAACATCCAGATAATCATCCTGAATCTGGAACGCTAATCCAACTAAACGACCGTATTCTGCAAGGGCTTCTATCTGTTCTTCAGTTCCCCCACCGAGTATAGCTCCTGATTTTGTTGCCGCAGCTATAAGTGCTGCTGTCTTCTTGTAGATCATTGTCATGTATTCCTCTTCTTTAACGTCTAACTTTCCTTCAAAGCTTATATCAAGGGCCTGACCCTCACAGATTTTTATACATGAGTCTACAACAGTTTTTAGAGCATCTACAACTCTTTTAGGAGGGATATCATCAGTATTTGTTTCAAGTACTGTTTCAAATGCCTTAGAAAAAAGTGTGTCCCCTGCTAAAATGGCCATTGGCTCTCCCCAAAGGGCGTGCACAGATGGCTTTCCTCTCCTCATTTCATCTTTATCCATAATATCATCGTGGATAAGAGAAAAAGTGTGAATAAGCTCCATAGAAGCCGCAGTTTTTAAGGCATCTTTACTCCTACCTCCTACTGCTTCACAGCTTAAAACAACAAGTGATGGACGAATTTTTTTCCCTCCAGCTTTAATTAGATGATCTGATGCCTCACAAAGCATTGAAGGGTCAATTGTACTTAATGATTCATTAATTTCTTTATCTATGCTTTCAGAATATTTCTTTAATATGTCCATTACCATCAAATTCCTCCATTAAACACCTGCGCCTGGCCATTTCTTAAAACATGAATGTTATTTCCCATTTTATACCCCTCTTCCTCTGCAAGTTCAGTATATGATGCTAACATTGCAAGATCTCCGTGTGCTGGAATGATATGCATTGGGTTTAACATTCTTATAAAATCTCTGTGATCTTCACGTCCTGCATGCCCTGAAACATGGGCATTGGTAAATATTCTGGCACCATTTGATTTAAGTCTTCTCTCCAGTAAATTCCTGTTTGCTATGTTCATGGGATTAGGAATAATAGGTGCAGATACCACTACATTATCACCATTTCTAACATTAAATTGGGTTTTTCCACTTGCAATACGGGGCAGGAGTGCGTCCGGCTCTCCCTGATGTCCTGTTGTAACCAGAAGATAATCTCCCCTATTTTCTTCAGCCCTTGCCAGTGCTCGATTAACCGCCTTTGGACTTCCATATATACTTGCAGTTGCAGGAAGCTTTAGAATTCCCATGGCTTCTGCCATACCACAGTACCGTTCCATAGATCTTCCTAGAAGCAGTAGGTTACGGTCACTTTGTTCAGATATATTACATATTGCCTGAATACGCTCTATATGTGATGAAAATGTTGTAACAATCATTCCGTTCTTTTCATCAAGTGGATCAAGCATTATATCCTTAAGCATTATTCTTGCAATCTTTTCTGAGTGAGTTTTAGCTTCTCCATCTTCTCCAACTCTTGTTGTTTCCACTATTAATGCAAGAACCCCTTTCCTACCTAATTCTTTTAATCTACCATAATCTGGTGGTGGAGAAATCATCTGATAATTATCAAATTTAAAGTCATTTGCATAGATTATGATCCCTTCTGAAGTGTGTAAAGCTGCCATTGTGGCTTGTGGGATACTATGAGTCATGTTAATGAATTCAAGTGTAATATCTGGCGATATCTGACATTTTTCGCCAGGATTTAAGACCTGAAGCGGATTTGTGACATTGAATTTCTTTTCTCCTTTAATAGTTCGCTCTATAAGAGCTAATGTGTAAGGTGTTGCTATTATTGGGGCTTCATATCTGTGTGCAAGCTTTGCAACCGCCCCTATATGATCCAGATGACCATGGGTGAATACTATGGCCCTTACCTTACCGTCAACTTCTTTCATTAATGTATCGTCAGGAATAACTCCTCTTTCGATTAAATCTAAACTGTGCATTCTTGCTATGTCTGTATCTTCATGAATGTGAATTCTATCAAGGTGAATCCCCATGTCAAAGATGACCACATCATCTCCGACTTTTACTGCGGACATGTTCTTTCCTACTTCTTCGTATCCGCCTATTGCTATAACTTCTACGCTCATAATTGTCCTCCCTGACAAATCTTTTTAGAAAAATACGTTGAAAAACTTTTACATTTGGATGAAACCTTTTCTAAAGGTTTCGCGGATATGGATTTTCCTACTTCTTCGTATCCGCCTATTGCAATTACTTCAACGCTCATAATTGTCCTCCTTGCGTTTTATGTATAAAAACAAACCTCTTAACAATTTTAACCTGAAATTAAGATTAAAATTAGAGATCTGTACGTAATTATAATTTAACTCCCTAAAAACAGGGAATTGTACCATTTTAATTTTTTAAATTGTTCTTTGTGCATATTTAGCTGTATTAAATCCTCTTTCTGTTAACCATTCTCTTGTCTGGCCACGTATCAATAAATCACATTTCCTAAGCTCCTCAATGTTACCTGCACCAACAAGGAACATTGCAACTTTAAGTGATTCCTTAAATTCTTCAATCATAGATTCTAAAGCTTTATGGCCAACATAAGCCCCCTTAAGTAAAGGTAAAGCCATCCCCACTGATTCAGCACCTAATGCTAATGCCTTTGCAGCATCAAGCCCACTTCTAACCCCTCCAGAGGATATAACAGGAATATTTACAGATTCACATACTTCTACCGTACTTACTGCGGTGGGAATTCCCCAGTCCCAGTATAAATTCCCAAGATAGTCATTTTTAGCTCTGTATGTTTCAACTGCAGCCCAGCTTGTGCCCCCAGAGCCTGCAACATCTATTGCAGCAACTCCTGCATTTTCCAGTGTAATTGCATCTTTTTTTGAAATTCCCGCTCCAGTTTCTTTAGCTATAACCGGCATTTCTACTGTTTCTACAGTTTTTTTAATGGAATTAATATATCCAGTTGCATCTATGTCTCCTTCTGGCTGAATTGCTTCCTGCAGTGGATTTAAATGAATGGCAAGTGCATCTGCATCTATCATATCTGCTGCTGCTTCTGCATATTCTATCTGTGGTGCACCAATATTACCTATTACAAATGCAGAAGGTGCATTTTCTCTTACAACGCTATAAGTTGGTATTAATTCTTTGTTTTCTATTGCAGCACGTTGACTTCCAACTCCAATACCAATATTATGATTATGTGCTGTTTTTGCAAGTTCCAAATTTATTTTAAGTGATGCGGGATGTCCACCAGTTATTGCAGATATTATTAATGGTGCATCCATTTTTTTTCCAAAGAAATCAATACTAATATCGATTTCTTCTTTATCTACTTCTGGAAGAGCTTTGTGTATAAGTTCTATGTCTTCAAATCCTGTTCTCTTCCTTTTGTATTCTACATCGCAATTTGCACATAACAGTAAGTGCTCCAATTTACGTTCTGAAGTCATATTATACTTCCTTTTTTTAATTATAATCTAGCTTTATCAAATATTTGAAGTAATTACTTCATCTTTTTTATTACAGTTCCAATGCCTTTTTGATGATTTAATGCTTTTTTAATTAAACCTTCTTTACCTGCATTTATAATCTCAGATTCTACTTCAAGTTCTGCAAGTTCTATGAGTTCTAAAAGTTTTCCATTCATTCCGCCAGTAACGTCCACATTTAATGAACCTTCTGTTACCAGGTCTTCACATGATGTGACTGTGCTCATTAATTCTGCATCTTCATATTTTTTAGGGTCTTTGGTATAAATCCCATCTACATCTGAACCCAAAATAACACGTTCAGGTTTTAAATTCTCCCCAAAATATCTTATTATCTGATCTCCAGATAAAACACATATTTTAATTGATTCATCAAGATCTACAACTACATCTCCATAGATAACGGGGACAAACCCCATTTCTAAATATTTATTTATTAAATCCAAATCACAGGAACATATTCTTTTATTCTTTGTTATTATGAATGAGGATGGCTGTATAGAGACTGCTAAAACTCCATTTTCCCTTAAACTATCACAAACAATGGTATTTAATTTTTTAACCCAGCTTTGGGTTATGCAGAATCCAATCTTTTTATTGGCTAAATCTTCTTCATCTTTTATTGGACTGCCTATTTCATATTCTTTGGCAAATGGGTGTCCATATGAACCTGCCCCATGAACTATTATCAGTTTATCAAATGATGAGCTTGCTATTTCTGCAGAAATCCGATTTAAGTTATCATAATCAATAGTGGGCTCCTTTGCCCCCTTTTTTGTAATTACACTTCCGCCTAATTTAAGAATAATCAACTACAATCAACCTCTTAATTTGAAACAATTATTTTAACGCCTTCTTTTGAAATATCTGCCTTCATAGCATTTTCTATTTCCCTGATTGCAGATATAACTTCCCCTGTTCCATCTGGACAGTAGGCTATGATACTACCACCACCACCGGCACCGGTTATTTTAGATCCACATTTTCCTGCATTCCTTGCGGTGTAAACCATATTAGAAAGTTCTCTGGTATTTACTCCAAGTGCATCTAAAAGCCCATGATTTATATTCATAAGCTCTATAATTCTCCTTTTATCATTATTAATAATTGCATCTTTTGCTTCTTCTACAACTGATTCAATTGAATCAATTACTGGATTAATGATTTCAGGATATACTTCTCTCTTTTTTCTAACTCCCGCAACAAGTTTTCCAGTATTTCCCCTTGTAGCTGTATATCCTATAACAACAGGAATATCATAATTGATATCCAATTGAATAATATCTTTAGCATCCTTTCCTAAATAAATTAACCCACCATATGTACTTACAGTAGTATCAAGTGGACTTGCTGATTTTTGAACCTCTAATTCAACTTCATGAGCATATTTAGCTATTTCTACTTCTTTTAAATCAATATTATTATATTTTGCCACTGCTGCTATTGTTGCAACAGTTATTGCTGCTGAAGAGCCAAGTCCTCCACCAATGGGAATGTTAACATCGACACATATATTTAATCCAGAACCATCATGTATCTTCTTAAGAGATGTTAATACATATTTTAAAATCCCTTTTTTTGGTGAATCAGAAATTATATTGTTATTTTCAAGATCAATGCAACCAGCAATTTTTAAATCTCTTATATTTACATAAATTTCATTATCTACGTTTTTACAAACTTTTACATAAGCTCTCCTATTTATGGCCATTGCAATGGCTGGCTTTCCATATACAACTGCGTGTTCTCCAAAAAGAATTGCTTTTCCTGGTGCAGACGCTGTAACTTGCATTTAATCCACCGTAATGGTTCAGGCGTTTTTGACATTCTCCAAACTAACTAAGGTCCTCTATTTTAATCAAAAGATTTTATTTACCAGAATATCGCTGATGCATATCCAACAACTGCGCTTTCATCGCCAGTAGTGTCACCACTAGTTGCATATTTCAGTATTTCCGCTTTTTGAGCTCCCAGTTCCTTTGAAGCAATAATTGTGGTTGCTACAGGCCCATAACCACACATTGTAACATTAATGTCAAGAACCCTTTTAATCATCAGTTTTTCATCCATAGAATTTATTGCATCGAGTACCTGGCTGTCATTCTGTTTTGCTATATTTTGTGGTTTATAATGGGTCATATCTGAACTTGCAATAACTACTATGTCTTTTTCAAGTGCTTCTGCGGTTTTTTTAATGGATTTACCTATCTCATAAGATGATTCAAGGTCCTGCATCCACATGCTAACTGGAACAATTTCAAAATCATCACTGAAATACTGCAGAAATGGAAGTTGAACCTCAAGACTGTGTTCCTGGATGTGTGATGTTGCATCAAAGTCAATGATCCCTGCATTATCTACTAATTTTACTGTAAATTCTTCATCTATCCTAACATTTCCAAGGGGTGTTTCCCATTCTCCTTCAATCATGGTGGAAATGCCTGATCCAAGCCCCGTATGGTTAGGGCTGAGTATTACAAAAGTTTCAGGAAATCCATCTTCGAAGATTTTGTAGTAAGATTGTGCTGCAATAGGTCCAGAGTACTGATAACCAGCATGAGGGACCATTGCTCCTTTTATTTCTCTTTTGTTAAATGTTTCTTCTGGAATTTTTCCAGGGCCCAATTTATGTTCAAAACACCATTCGATTTGTTTTTTTAAAGAATCAGGATTCCTTTCATAAAAAATGCCTGCAACTGCAGGTTTTCTTATCATAAAATCACTGCCTCTTTCTTTTTAAGCTCAAATGAGCCATTCATATGTCATAATCAGCCGTGCAAATTCTTTTGCAAAGTTGATTAAAAATTTATATTTTTAACTCGAAATCAGATGGCTGCATTTCGAGGTCTTCTTCTTCTCCTAAAACTCCGCGTGCCCTTAGTATTTCTCTTGCAAGTAACCAGTAAACAAGTGCAATAGCTTTTCTACCCTTATTATTTACAGGTAAAACTATATCTACATTTCCAAGTAAGTTTTCTGTATCGCAGAGCGCCACAACAGGTATTCCTATTTGTTTAGCCTCAATTATAGCTTGTGAGTCTGAACGAGGGTCTGTGACTACGAGTACTTTTGGTTCTATAAATTTAGCGTAATTTGGATTGGTCAATGTACCTGGTATAAATCTTCCAGGAATTGTTTTTGCTCCAGTAACCTGTCCAAACTTCTTAACAGGAGCCTGGCCATATTGTCTTGTTGAGACTACAAGTATGTCATCTGGATCAAATTTTGAAAGGAATTTGGCTGCTGCCTGGATTCTATCGTTTGTTTTTCTTACATCCAGGACATAAAGACCATCTGCTCTTACTCTGTAGATGTATCGTTCCATATCTTTGGTTTTCTGTTGTGTTCCAATGTGTAAACCTGCTGCTAAATACTTGTCAAGTGGGATTAATAGTTCTGACAAATTATCACCTCATAAATTATTCTATTTATGTGGTTCAGGAAATGTTTTCAAATCAAAGATTTGAAACAACAAAAAACGAAGCTTACAAACACGGAGTGTTTGTGCATTCAAAAACATCTGGTTTTTGAAAGTTTTTTGCATGCAAGCATTTCCTTCAACCTAAATTTTTTTTTAAAAATTTGTGGTTCGAAAACGTAAAGTTTCCTTCAACCTCAAAAATTTTCTATTTTTGGGTTCGGAAAATCTTTGATTTTCCTCAACCTCAAAAATTTTCTATTTTTTGGGGCAGCCGAACACTTGTGTTCGGGCCCTGCAAATCTTAAAATCGAAGATTTTTTTATGTGACAAACCATAGATTTGTCAGCTTTGATTTGCTACCGAGGAAATTAGTATCCTCAAATTATTATTCAAATAATTGAATCGTTTTTAAGTTAATATATACAAAATCTAAAGGTTTTTACTAAATTATGTGGGGTGTTTTATTCTTCCACTTCTACTGCCTCATTTGGGCAAACATCCATGCAAACTTCGCATAAACTGCATTCTTCTTTATTCTGGACTATTACTTTGTCTCCATCTATTATTATAACTTCCATCGGACATACATCCACACATTCTGCACAGTCAGCACCGTCACATTTCTCATAGTCAATTGTTATTTTAACCATCATATCACCTATTTTACTGTTTTCAGTAGTTATTATCCATTAGAAATAAGTTATATTCCTCGTCCCATTCCCCCTTTCCTTCCAGATCCTCTTCCACCCGGAAATCCAGAAAATAATGAAGTTACTTCTTCTAATTTACCTTCAATGAATTGTTCCAGATTTTTCTCCACGCTACCTGAAGTAATTCTGTAAACTTTGATATCAGCATTTTTTAAAGTATTAAATGCAATTGGGCCTAATTCGCCTGAAATTAGAGCATTAACTTCATGATCTATTATAAATTGTGCAGCTATGTTTCCTGCTCCTCTTTCATTTTTTGCAGGGTTTGCTATTGGTGAAACATCTTTTATTTCATCATTTTCTAAATCTGCAATTATAAATTCAGGGCTTCTCCCAAATACAGAGCTTACTTCAGACCCTAAATTAGTTCCTGCAGATGTTACAGCTACTTTCATACGTATCCCTCTTTTTTTAATATCATACTTTATATTTTATTTACAATTTTCAACATATGTCCATTTCCTGAGTTTCATGAATTTGAGACATTTTTCATTTTTTTTTTTGCATTTAGAAATAAAAATGGCAAGATTTGAAGTTTTTTTGAAAAAATTAAATAATTTTTAACAGCCCTCTCCTTTACATGATCTTTTATCTGCAATAGGCAACATTCCCCTTTTCCATTCTTTAATAACATCTTTAACCTTTCCAGATGCCCCTGAAAATACTTCTATTTCACTATTACGTAGCATAGATATAGCTTTCGGACCTAAATTTCCACAAATCAGCACATTAGCTCTTGAACCAATTATTATCTCTGCTGGCGTTTTAGAACCACCCCTATGCCTACCAGTACTTTCAGTTACATTAATTTCTTTAATCTCACCCTTTTCAAGCTCAATTAAAGTAAAATAGGGACTTTTCCCAAAATGAATGGAAACTTCAGATAATAAACCACCCTCATCTAATGTAGGTACACATATAAGAGTAACTTTCATCATCTCCTTTTTAATCGATTAGTCAGCCCCACAAAGTGGTGCTCCACATTCCGGGCATTTAGCGTTTCTACATGGGATTCTTGGTGTCTTTGAGGATTCATATCCACATTGTATACATTTACATATTCTTGAAGGGCCCGCACCAATTCCACCTCCGCTGTATCCCTTTCTTCTTCCTATTCCTGGCTGTCCAATTTTTTTTTGAATTTCTTCAGCATTTATTTTATATATGTACTCTGATTGGCAATCAGGGCATTTTTCATATTCTTTTTCAGGACTGCTCCATTCAAAACCACAGCTTTTACATCTATATTTATCTGTCACGAAAATGCCTCCTTTAATTTTGATGATCTTTCCTTCAATTAGAGCCTTAGCGATTTTTTCTCGAGCAGAATTCAATGTCCTGTGAAAGGTTGGCTGTGAGATATCCATTTTTTCTGCTGCCTTCTGCTGTTTAATATCATCATAGTCTTTTAGCCGTATTGCTTCAAATTCATCTAATGTAATCTCTACTGGCCGAATTAGGTTACAATTGTCTCTAGAATCTGGTTTAAAGCATCTAATTGCGGGTTCTTGAAAAATTTGTCTGAATCTTTTTGGTCTCACCATGTTATGAATATATATTCATAACCCTAATATAAAGTTTTTGGCCCACCTAAAAAAATAGTAAAAAAATTATGTATAGAAAATTTAAATCAAAAAAGAATTAAAATACTTATCTTAAAAATTATAAATTATTTAATAACTGTTTCCAAAGTAGTATCCATTAAAATATCAAATGGTATTTTTTCTTCCCATCCTGCATTTTCGAATATGTTCATAAAACAGACCCCAATGACTTTTGGTTTCTTTTCTCCAGATATTTCTTGGATCATTTCCAATACATCTTCAGGAGCGCAGCCAAATTTAGGCATTGCCAAACCACCAAGAATAACAATTGCATCAGGGTTTTTAGGATCTGCTTTTTCATCCACTACGCTAAATCCAATACCCTGCTGCATTTTTACATTTTTAGCACTTTCTTTTTCTGATTTTGGTACATAAACCAACTTATAGTTTTTATCCCTAACTGAATAAGATAACAACTCTACAAATGGTGTACATACTGCTACTGAACCCACAAAAACAATTTTAGATTCATTCTCGATATCACTTAGACTTTCTCTAAAACTACCGGTTAATCCAACTATACCCATCTTTTTATCCATTTTTTCCCACCTAAATAATGATAATAATATATTATATCATAAATAATATAAAATATTATAAAAATGAATTAATTTGGATATTAATCGGAAAAATAAAAGAAAAAATCCAACAATTATTTTTATTTTACACTTATATTTAGTTAATTCAAAATTAGAAACACTAAAATTAGATTAAAAAAAGAAATAATCTAAATTATTCTTCATATTAATATTATAAAGTTTCATATCTTAAATAACTAAAAAACGACTTTTACATGTATACTGAATTATTTATTTTCAGTTCTTTTTTAAGTTTTATCAGCGTTATTTCATTTCTCGAGCCTAATCGCATTGGAGGGCCCCAAGTCCCTGTTCCCTGAGAAACATAGAGATGCGTTCCATTGTATTCATAAAGCCCATTAAAATACTGAAAAACAAGACGGCCCAGATAATTGAATGGGAAAAACTGTCCTTTATGTGTATGCCCTGAAATCTGTAAATCAACTCCTGCAGCACTTGCAGCTTCAATTCCAGTTGGTACATGGTACATTAGGATAGAAGGTTTTGATTTATCTATTTTTATTTGCGAAAGCACATTTTTAAGATGATCTTGTTCAAATGAATAATTAACACCAATTATTTGAATGTCATGGACTTCTACCATTTCATCCATCAATACGCCTATATTTGTGGTTTTAAGAACTTCAAGAACATTATCCAACCCTTCATAAACGTCATGATTACCTATTCCAAGAAATACTGGACATTTAAGTTTATCTATGGCATTAAACATATATGGATGTAATTTAGCACTTCCATCTGCGGTATCGCCTGTTATTAACACAATATCCGGGTTTAGAGCGTTTGTATTCTTAACTATCTCTGTTATAAATCCCGAATTCCGTATAGACCCTATATGCATATCTGTAAGTTGAACTATTTTCATGTCTCTTTTTAAATTTGGAACATTAATTTCTAATTCTTTAACTTCCAGATACAGACTGTTAAAAATTGCATATGCACTTATAACTGAAGCAAGCACTATGATTGAGATTCCTGCTGTAAATGGAGGTATATTAAATATAAATTTCAGTATTTCATAGCTAAGAAGCAGAAATAAGATAAAAAATGATATTCCCATCCATACAGAAGCAATTGTATATAAAGCACGGGTAATTATATGTGATACTGTCCTTTCAAGTACTGCTGCAGTCGGATAAGACATTGCAAATAAAAATATCAATGAATAAACCGTTATTTTTGATAAATCAAGGAGCATACCCATTCTGGAGAATATATAGTAATTTAGAGCTAGAAATCCAAAGAAAAATACCGATAGGAACATGGCCATCTGAACTATTCTCTTCATTTTTACTCCTGTACTAAAATAAATATTAATTGATTAACCCAAAAAATGTGATTATAAAATAGATGATTCTGGCAACAGTTTAACCAGTGTATAATCATACATCATGGATTTTTGGATTTCTGAAACGTCCCCTAACCGGTAATCGTCAACTTTGACATTTCCAATTTCATCCTTATATCTATCAAAGTTAAGTTTAACTCTTACTCCATCAAGCTGACTTACAATTGGGGAAGGAGAATATATTTCTTCTATTGCAGGTATCTGATTTTCTATTTCACTTTTTACAAGTATTGAAGGAACTATTGGAGGGTCCTGAGCTATTTCATGCCGTTTATCGTTTAAAATACCTTCAACCGTAGAAACAAGGTTTCTAAGTGCCCTGATATTTTCTCCACGCTTAAGTCTTCTTGGAATTCTTCCCAAACCTCCAACATATGCTGTTGCCCCTGGAATCTCGTCTGCATTCATATATGGTGCCCCTGTTACTACAACTGGTATTTCCATATCTTCAAAAAGATGAGTCTTGTTTAGTATACATTCCCTGAAGCTTCCAAGTGCAAAAACCGCCAGATCATGCTCTTCAATGAGCTTTTTTTCATCCTGAGATATTCTGGATATGCCTTTTCCTGCTCCGCGGGATAAACCTATCATATTATCCTTTGCACCATATCTTCGGAGGTATTCTGAAATATCGCATGCAGAATGAGGAAGATGCTGTCTGGCAAGAGTGGGAGATACTATTGCAATTTCTGTTCCTGCCATTGGAGCCACTTTTATAGTTCCAAGAAGTTCTTTTGCTTTTTCTTTAACTTTATCAACATCTTCTATTGGTACAGCAATAGTAATGACAAGATCCATCTGGCTGAAGTTTTCCTGCAGCACAAATCCTCCCAGATCTTCTATTAATTCTGTTACCTCTTCATGTTTGTGAACTCCACCAGTATATGTCAGTGTTTCGTACATAAACTTTTCTCCAAAATGTTATATCTCATTTCAGCCCTTTTTATGGGGTCTAATGGAACATTTTTATGGGAAGGAACTTCAACTGCCCTTACATTATCTTTTATTTCACCAAGTATTTTATCTTTCATATAATCCGGATAAACTATATAGTCAAAATTCTCTTGAACAATTGTAAAACCCATATCTTCCACTATTTCTCTTAAAAAATTTGAATATACTTTTATTTTTATTTTTTCATTATTATTTTTTGAATATCCAACTTTATTCGTTTTATATTTTAATGGTGTAGTTTTAAATATTTCTGAAAGCTTTTTTATGCTCTCATCAATCTGTGAAAATGTGTTTAATTTAATCTTTATAGATTTAGAAGATGTTAATGTTTCAGATAGTGTTACCACAATATCTCCATTTATTTTATTTGGATTTGAGCTTACAATATAGTCAGTGATGCCTGCTAATTCAAGAATTCTATCGCACATGGGAGTTGTAACAATTCTCATTGATGACATGCTTTATCATCGCCTTAAATATTATATCAATTTTGCTTTTTAATCTTTAGTTAAATTAAAGTATTAATAAATACATAATACATAATACTTATTGAAGTCAATTGATAGTTCTAAAAATATTTAGAGGTGTTTTATAATGAAAATAGATGAAATTAAAGGCAAAGATGTGATAGATACAGAAGGAAATAAAATAGGAGAAGTAGAAGACCTTGAATTAGACCTTAGTAATCGTAGAATAGAAGGAATCGTACTTAGAGAAGGAAGCCTATCAGCAAAAATAGGACTAGGCGAACAAAGAACAATACCATGCAGTATGGTGGATAAAATTGGCGATAAAGTCTTATTACGATCTGGAAGAGGCCGAAGTCTGCAAGATTTAGATGTTACAACTGGTGGAGAATAGAAAGGATCAGAAGAACAATCAATCCATTCCTTTCTTATTTTAATAAAGAAAGAGTGAATCAGTGAAAAGTGTTAGAGTTATTCATTTGAACATTAAAATATTTATTCAAACGCTAAATTAAAAAATATTGATTCTAGTGGTTAAAAAATTAAAATAAACACATTAGCTTTATTTCTATTTTTAAAAATATTTATATATTAATTCAACTATAAATAATCTTAAGATCAATCATAATATTGATCGAAGGATGTGAATTAATTGTTCGGAACAAACCAAGGTCCAAAAACAGCCCCTATTGAAGAAGGGGAAGAATATGATGTTAAAATTGAAGATGTAGGTAAAGAAGGCGACGGAATTACCAGAATAAATGGTTTTGTAGTATTTGTGCCTGATACCAAAGTTGGTGACGAGGTTAAAGTAAAAATAGTTTCTGTAAGAAGAAAATTTGGTTTTGCTGAAAAAATTTAAATAAACCCACTCAATTCATTTTTTATTCTAAAATCCTAATTTTTTGGTGTTTTTAAATGCTAGTTACATTAAACCTAGAGAAATCGCTTTCTCACGATGTTGGAATTATGGTTGATGTCTTAAGAGCCAGTACAACAATTACAGTTGCATTAGATAATTTTAATAAAGTTTTTGCAGTTAAAGATAAGAATAAAGCCGTTGAATTAGCAAAAAAATATGATGCAGTTCTTGCAGGTGAAAGAGACGGTGCAACAATTCCAGGTTTTGATGTGGGTAATTCACCAGTTGAAATAAAAAATTTCAGCGGCGATACACTTGTTCTAACAACAAGCAATGGTACCAGAATCCTTAAAGGAATGACCGCAAAATCGCTTGTTGGATCCTTTGTAAATGCAAAAGCAGCTGCCAAATTAGCTTCTAAAATTGCAGAAAACCATATAGAAATTGTAATGGCAGGAGTTAGAGGGAGATTTGCAATTGAAGATTTTCTTGGTGCTGGAGAAATAATATCAAACCTTAAAAACTATGAACTTGATGAAATGGCTCAGGCAGCTTATATGGCATCAAGAGACGAAAATATGGTTAATGAAGCCGTGATTAATTCCAAATCAGCACTGGGGCTTAAAAAACTTGGATTTTTTGAAGATGTTAAATTCTGTATTAAAAAAGACATATATGATATGGTTCCTGTCTATCAAAATGGGATTATTAAAAAAATATAAATTATTTAATATTATTAATAGAATAAATAATAAATCAAAAAGAACGTGATAAACTATGGCACCAGAATCACTTGAAATCATTGGAACAGCGCATGTATCAGCTAAAAGCATTGAAGAAGTGAAAAATACCATCTTAGAGAAAAATCCCGACGTTGTTGCTGTTGAATTATGCTTAAACCGTTATCAAAATTTATTGAAAGAAAGACAGGGAGATTCAGCAAAAAATGATTTTCAAATAAAAGAACTGCTTAAAGGAGATAAATTGACTCTTTTTCTTCTCAGTGGATTTTTGTCCTATATGCAGCGGAAGATAGGGGATGAAGTTGGTGTAAAACCAGGATCAGAGATGATGGCTGCAATCGATGCAGCAGAAGAAGTTGGTGCAAAAGTTGCTTTAATAGATCGTGACATAACCATAACTTTAAAACGTGCTATAGATAAAATGACTTTTTTTGAAAAAATGAAATTTGTATATGGATTAATAGCTTCCTTTTTTAGTAAAGATGAAACTATAGACGATATAGATAGTATAACTGAAGGTGATGCCTTAAAAGAGGTTATGGGATACTTCCAGGAAATGTCACCCAAAGCTTTCGATGTTTTAGTTACAGAAAGAGATGCATATATGGCTAAGATGCTTCTTGACATCAATGAAGAAAATGTTGTTGCTGTTGTTGGTGCGGGGCATAAAGAAGGGATAAAAAATTATATGAACAATCCTGATAAAATTCCGCCACTGTATAAACTCATGAGTCTTCAAAAATCCAGAATTTCATTTAGCAAAGTTATTTTATTCTCAATTCCCTTAATATTTATTTTAATTTTTTTATTTGCATTTTTAAATGGAATTAATGTTAAAACCAGTCTTATTGAATATATTCTACTTACTGGAATTCTTGCATTTGCTGGATCAATTCTTTCTGGTTCGAAGATTTATTCTGCCATTACCGCTTTTTTAGCTGCACCCATAACTGTATTACACCCTCTGCTTGCTGCAGGATGGTTTGCTGGGCTTGTAGAAGCTAAATTAAGAAAGGTAAATATGGATGATCTTTCTGATTTTGGTAAATGTGAAAGTTTAAAAGATTTCTGGCAAAATAATTTGTTCAGAGTTTTAATTGTTACAGCCGGGGCAAATATTGGGGCCACTATAGGGGCTTTTTTAACAATACCCAATGTTTTCTATCCGCTTTTAATTAAAATTTATGAAATAATTTATCCAATACTCGGTAAAATTTTCGGATGGGGATAAGCTTAAAATTAAAAAAAATCCACCAAATACCTTATTTTATGAAAAATAAATTAATAATAATTTTTCAAATAAATATTTATGTTAAAAAATTTTAATTAACTAATATACTGTGACTAATTCATGAATAATAAGCAGTGATCATCAATTTAAATATTAATAGTGATTTCATGTATATCATATTTAGATGTGACTGCGGACGTGCAATGTACTCAAGAGAGGATGTTGTGCAAAAAAAATGCGTCTGCGGCAAAACATTCAAAATAAAAAGCAGGAGAATTATTGCACGATCTGAAGACGTGCGAAATGCATCAGAAAAAGTAAGAGAATTGCAGGAAGAAAAATACGGTGGAGCATACTTTACTACCGCTGATAAAATTTGAATATAACTCCAGATAGTTATTTAATTAAGAATTAATAAAAAAATCTCTTTGTAATCTCATGACTACCAGCATATATAATATCACAAAAAAAGGCGAAAGAAGAAATATTGAATTTAAAGAACGCCTGAATAAAAACTATCATCTTCAAAAAGATAGAAAACAACGCCTTGCATCCCAGATGAAATATAGAATGGAGCGGGGTAATGGTGAAGCTATTTATTTTGTTGGCGTTGACGATGATGGTAATCTTATAGGTCTTAATGAAAAAGAGATTGAAGAATCATTATTTGTTTTAAAAAGAGTGGCTGAAGAAATAAATGCGATTATTTTAATGGTTGAAAAATACCCTGCAGATAATGGAGAGATAGCCCGGGTGTTTATCGGGAAAAATAATGGTTTTAAACGGGATCATATGCTTGTGGGTGTTGCTGGACATGTAGACCATGGGAAAAGCACACTAGTTGGAACCCTCACAACAGGAAATCTTGATAACGGTTCTGGTAGAACAAGAATATTTCTTGATCTTCAAAAACACGAAATAGAAAGAGGCCTCTCAGCAGATCTTTCATTTGCAATCTATGGTTTCTGCAATGATGAAGCTATGCGGATAAAAAACCCTTTGAATAAAAAGGATAAGGCAAAACTGGTTGAAAAGTGTGATAAATTAATATGCTTCGTTGACACTGTAGGCCATGAACCATGGCTCAGGACAACAATACGGGGAATAGTAGGTCAAAAACTCGATTATGGGCTTGTTACAATTGCAGCCGATCAGGGGCCAACCCACATTACCAGAGAACATCTTGGAATAATAATGGCCATGGAATTACCAGTAATAGTGGTTATTACAAAAATTGACATGGTTACTGCAGAAAAGGTAAAAGAAACCAAAGAAAAGGTATTTGAACTCTTAAAACTTGTTGGAAGAGTCCCTTTTATGATAAAAAGTAGTGATGATGCTGAATTTGTCGCTCGAAATGATAATCCTCATCTTGTGCCAATTATAAATGTATCATCATTAACTGGTGAAGGATTAGATCTTCTTGACAAATTATTTTTAAATTTAAAGATTCCAAATAAGGTAGAAGAATCACTGAAGCCATTTATGATGTATATAGATAAAATATACTCTGTTGTAGGTGTTGGGGTGGTTGTAAGTGGTACAATAAGGCAGGGAAAAGTAAAGAGTGGTGATAAATTACTTTTAGGCCCCGATGGATCTGGAAAATACATGGATGTCCGGGCAAAGTCCATTGAAATGCATTACTGCAAAAAAGATTATGCAGAAGCGGGTGATGTGGTAGGAATTTCAATAAAAGGTGTTAATATTGATGATATCAAACGAGGTATGATTTTATGTGATTATAACTATGAAAGAAGTTCTGTTAGAGAATTTGAAGCTGATGTTGCCATCCTCGTGCATCCTACAACAATTAAAGAAGGTTATGAATGTATAACTCATATTGAAACTATATCAGAGACTGTGGCTTTTGAACCTCTTGATAAAGAATTTATGTCTGCTGGAGATACAGGTAAAATTAAAATGAGATTTAAATACAGACCTTTTAATATCAAAGAAGGTCAGAAAATAATATTCCGTGAGGGAAGGAGTAAAGGTATTGGTTCAATAACCAGAATTATTGAATAACTATAGAATAAGCTTATTTATTTCATCACGCATTTCACATGCTTTACAAACATTCGAAGATGAAGGTTCCCCACATTTTTCACATTCATATAAAATAACGGGCTTTTTTTCTAATTCAAATGTATTTTTAAAGGATTCAAGTATATTTAACTTTGTTCCTTTTCTTTTTGATTCCATTTTATTTAGATATTCCTTCATTTTAGATCTTGCCGATGTATATGAGTATGGACACTCTGCAAAATGTACTTCTATATTATTCAAAACAGCCCATGTTCCCACATCTTTTTCAAGGACATTCCAGAGCGGTTTAATCCTTGG
Organism: Methanobacterium sp.; assembly: GCA_030017655.1. Classification (NCBI taxonomy): domain Archaea; kingdom Methanobacteriati; phylum Methanobacteriota; class Methanobacteria; order Methanobacteriales; family Methanobacteriaceae; genus Methanobacterium; species Methanobacterium sp. The sequence continues at coordinate 47,921 of JASEIM010000002.1, forward strand.
AATGAGTTTAGGGTGAATTGCATCAAGTTTTGGGCCGAACTTTGAAAATCTCCTGAAATCAGCTCTTGAAAATGTCATTAAAAATGATTGTATTTCATCGTCAAGGTTGTGACCAGTTGCAATTTTAACTGCCCCTTCTTCAAAAGCCGTCTTATTAAGCAAATATCTCCTAAAAACCCCGCAAGGTATACAGGCGCTCTTATAAAACCCAATAATATTGTCAAGTTTAAAATTAAATTCATTTAAAAACGACTTTTCAATTAGTTTTATCCCCAGATCTTCAGCATTTTTCCTTGCTACCTCTACGCCTTCATTTCTGTACCTTGAAATCCCTTCATCAATACTTATGGCAATCAGATCAAGATTAAATTCATCTTTGAATTTATCCATCATATGTAACGTTAAAATACTGTCTTTTCCACCAGAAAGAGCTATAGCTACCTTTTCATCCTTTTGGAGCAAATCATAGCCATAGATGGTTTTTTTAACCGTTTTTTCCAAGTATTTGTTAAAATTTTCAGCCTTAACCATAAAAGAACCTTGCACAAATATATTTTTGACAAATTTAGCATTTCTTATAAAAAGCAGCGATAACTTGTATTATTCAGATTTTTAATATTGGAATAAAAATTTATATCATTTCATACATATATAATCCTATGATAACTGCAGAACTTACCCTGATTCCCATTGGAACCTCCAGTACAAGTTTAAGTAAATATATTGCTTCTGGAATTAATGTTTTAAATGAAATGGGAATTAAATATGAAATAAATGGAGTAGGGACTATAATAGAAACTGACAATGCTGAAAAACTATTCGATGCTGTAAAAGCTGTCCATGAAACCATATTCAATGAAGGGGCTCAGAGAGTCGCAACCCATCTTAAAATAGATGATAGAAGAGATGTTGAAAAAACAATGGAAGAGAAAGTTAAATCAGTTGAACAAAAGCTTAAATAAAGCTTATCCAACATAAAATGATTCTAAATTCTCCCGTATTAAACTTTATTTTATTTCTTTTATTTATTTAATACTTCTTTTGATCCTTTTTTAAGGGTTGAAACTATTTTTTCAAGGTCTTCAGGGCTTAAACGAGGATGTACTGGTAAAGAAATTACTTCAGCTGCTGCTTTTTCTGCTTCCATGCAATTTGCTTTAAATCCTAAATCTTCGTAAAGCTTCTGTTTATAAATTGGCCTTGGATAGTGTATCCCGGTTCCAATTCCATTATTATTTAGATATTCAATCAATTTATCCCTATTTCTTGAAACCCTTATAGTATATTGATGGAATACATGTTTAACATCTTTTTGAATAAAAGGAGGCTGAATCCCTTCTATATCTTTAATTTTTTCAGTTAGATACTCCGCATTTTTTATACGCTTTTCATTAAAGTTTTCCAGCTTTTTAATTTGAGCTACACCTATAGCTGCAGAAACATCAGTCATTCTGAAATTATATCCTAAAATAACATGTTCATATCTTTCACTTTCTCCATGTGCCCTTAATGCGCGTGCATCATGATCATAGTCAGCGTTTCTGGTTGTTATAATTCCCCCTTCACTGGTAGTGATATTTTTGGTTGGATAAAAACTGAAACAACCCATATCTCCAAGAGCCCCGGCATTAGTGCCCTTATAAACAGCCCCATGGGCCTGTGCAGCATCCTCAATCACTTTAAGATCATGATTTCTGGCTGTTTTCTTAATTGGATCCATATCTGCCGGTTGACCGTAAAGATGCACCGGTATAATTGCCTTTGTTTTATCAGTTACTGCTTCTTCAACTTTTTCCGGATTAATATTATACGTTTTGGGGTCTATATCAACAAACACAGGTTTTGCCCCCACATAGAGTATGGAATTTGCTGTTGCTGCAAATGAAAATGGAGTTGTAATTACTTCATCTCCTTTACTAATTCCTGCACAAAGAAGGGCTATATGTAATGCTGTAGTCCCTGAACTGGTTGCAATTGCGTGTGGAATTCCGATATAATCTGCAAAAAGCTTTTCAAATTCAGCTACTTTTGGTCCTTGAGCTATAAATCCTGATTTTAATACTTTTATTACCTCTTCAATCTCTTCATCACCTATAAATGGTTTAGCAATAGGAATCATTTTTCACCTCATAACTGGACTAGTAATTAAGAAAAGTAATAGTCTTTATGTATAACGATGTTATTTAAGAAATTACCATTATTTAAATATCTATTATAATTAACCTTACATAAATATTTTTCATCCATTTACGATTTTAGGAGCATATAAATCATTAAATCATGAATAAAATGAAACTGTTTCTCTTAACAGAAAAATAAATATTATCTGAATAAAATTTATACTTATTTTTATATTAAGTTCTTCTGGTTCTTAAAATATATTTAAATTCCTTCAGGAAATTATTAGCAATCAGATTATTGTTTTAATTTCACTTTGAGTGTATAAAGTCCAATAATAAGTTAAATGGTTATTATATGCTCATAACATGCTTTTGAAATAAACCACTATATCCTTTAAAACTGGAAATAAAGACTAATTAGAGCTTATTTTAAACCTGATTTTCCGAAACCTTTATATGTAATAGTGCATAATTAGTCCCTACCCAGAAAAATATTCCTTAGGGATATTTTTATGTTTGCAAATCTGCAATGCAAAGATTTGCAACCGCAAAAAATTGAAAAAATTTTTTGCATGATTGGGAATCGGAGGCGGTATAATTACGGGGAAACTGTTATTTACAGTCCTCTTAATCGCCAGTTTATCACTGGGCGGTATTTCTAATGTAAGTGCATTAGAAGAGGGGATTGTACAAACACAGTCTGTTAATACCAATACTGTAAATAAAAGTATATATACAGAAACAGATGATGAGAATATTTTAAAAGAAACAGCCGAAACGCAAAAAAAGGCTGAAAAAGACATAAAATCAACGCAAAAGGCCAGTGACAAAAAACATACAAAACACAACAGAGTTCAAAGAAGTAACAATGAACGGTCAGTGAATACACAAAACAAGAACACAGTTTCAATGGAAACTACAAGCACTGAAAGTACAGCTAAACCTGTTACAGAAAACTTAAATAATACACAGAAATTAGACAATTCAACTGAAAATTCAGTGAATAAAAATCTAGTTAGTACAAGTAAAGAAAACGAAAGTACAGTAACCACGCCAGTAACTCAAAATACCACAAATCAAAGCAATAAAAACTCTCAAGAAGAGCCACAAGCTGCATCAGGGAACACATATACCAATACACACGGTATCTGGTTAAATGCTGGAGATGTAAGCAAAATTTCAGTAACCGAGCTTAAAAATGCAAATATTACCGACATATTTGTTAAAGCAAATCTGGTTTCAACTCCAACATACAAAACTGTATTAAAAGATATTGTATCTAAATTCCAGAACACCGGAATAAGGATACATGCATGGATTACATGTTTCAAAGATGCTGAGGGTAACTGGGTTGATCCAGCAAACGCTACACATCGCCAAAACTTACTAAATACAGTTAAAGATATTGCAAAAAATTACAATATCAATGGGATCCATCTCGATTATGTGAGATATTCTGGAGTTGGGGATAATGCAGCTAATAAGCATGCAGGTGCAACAGAGAATATAACATCATTTGTACGTGATGTTTGGAACACAGTTAAAGCTATTGACCCTGATATTGCTGTTTCAACTGCAGTAATGCCTGAAGGATCATCCAACGCATATATCTATGGACAGGATTACGCTAAACTTGCCCCATATGTTGATTTCCTTGTACCAATGATTTACAAAGGGAATTACGCTAAAGATACTGCATGGATTGGTACAACAACAAAATATATAGTTGATCAGGCTGGTGAAAAACCAGTGATTGCAGGACTTCAAGCATACGTTTCAGACTACGATACAACCAAATTATCCGCAAGTGAACTTAACCAGGACATTAAATCAGCGGCAGATAATGGAGCATCAGGATACGTCTTATTCAGGTATGGAACAATAGATGAAGACTTCATAAATCCACCTAACTTTACCTTAAGCGAAATTAAGAGTGCAGCAAGTAGGATCAAGTCATTCATTGATATTAATCATAGACTTCCAAACCATGTAACAATAGGCACAGCCCAGATTTCAATGTCTGAATTCCTGAAATTAATGACCAGCGGTTTAATTCAGTTAAACAATGGAACAACTACATCAATTAAGTTTCTGGGTGTATCTGGACCTCAAGAATCTACAGGAACATTCAAAACAGGAAGTATCAGTAAAAAAGAATATATGGATATTGCAAAAAGAATAAACACATTTATAGATTCCAATAATAACGCTCCAAATTATGCATCAAGCAGTTTAGGAAAAGTTAATTATGAATCTTTAGTTTATATGTTTGCAAAAGTATTCAATTTCTACAATACAAACAATGCACTACCAAATAACGTTGCAATGGATTTAGCATTTAAAGTTTCACCTTCAAATTCAAATGGAACAGCTACAACAATATTCAGCTTAGCTCAGATTCAAAAAGCAGCGGCGAATGTCAAAAAGTACATTGAAACAAATCATAAACTACCGAGCTACGTAACTGTAGGTACAAGCAAGATAAACCCTGAAGATTTCCTTAGATTAATGCTCATAGGTACTATAGAAATCAATGATGGGGCAAAAATGCCATTATCACTAAAAGAAATTGGCACTCCAGCAGCAGCAGCCGAATCTATAAAAAGCGGTGATTTAACCAAAGATCAGTACCTGGATCTTGCAAAAAGAATTAAGGCATTCATAGATGCAAATGGTAAAATACCAAATCATGCAACTACTCCACTTGGAGAAATGAAATATGAATCCTTTGTTTACATGTTTGCAAAGATACTCGGCTTTGCTGATTCAAACAACAGACTACCAGCTACTGTTTCAGTAAATTCATGGAGTTCAATTTCAACACCAGTTATTTCGGGTGCACCAGTGCCTGCAGATTTACAGAAATATCTAGCAGCGACAGCGAACTGTCAGGTAACCAATGCACAAATTAAAGCACTGGCAGCAAAAATAACAAGCGGTAAAACTACCACATATGCGAAAGCAGTGGCCATATTTAACTGGGTGAGGGATAATATTGGTTATTCCTTCTACTATAATACCAAAAAAGGAGCTGTAGGTACATTAAACGCAAAAACTGGAAACTGTGTGGATACAGCACATCTTGTTATTGCTCTTTCAAGAGCTGCAGGATTACCTGCAATGTATGCCCATGGTAGTTGCAGATTTACCAGTGGTAGTGTATACGGACACGTTTGGGCCCGAATATGGGTAGACGGTAAATGGTATGTAGCAGATGCAACAAGTTCTAAAAATAGTCTGGGTGTTGTAAATAACTGGAATACAGCTACATACACTTTAAAAGGTACATATGCTTCATTACCTTTCTAGGTAAATGCATATGTTCTATTTTTTATTTTAAAATATTTTAAGAACTTTTAATCATATAAAGTCCTATTTTAATGCCATTAAATAATTCAGCAATATTTAGAGATCCTAACTTATTTTTTAAAATATTATAGGCATTTTTTTGAATCATATCTTCATTTAGAAGGATTCTAAGATCAATATTTTCAATTCCGCCTTTTTTATATTTCTCCAGAATATCAAGTATGATTTCTCTAACTTCTTGGTCATTTTGACTTATTTCATCAATATTCTCTTTAATATACTGTTCTGCGCGTTCATTTCGTGTTATTAAAGGGGCTTCAAATATCATATTTGCAATAACATCAAATGTATCAGATTTATCTATTTTTTCGGTTTCCTTTATAAAATTAATATCAATCCGCATTTCATGAAGCATATCTATAAATTTTCGTCTTTTATCATCATCAACCCATAATTTCTGTAATTCTTCAGGGGTTTTTATCTGTTTTTCAATGAATTTCCTTGTGATGAGTTTATATTCGGCATAAGTTACTTTTTTACCGTCAAATTCCAGTTCTATCTCGTTCATTTTAAAACTCCATAAATATGAATAGATTATAACATATTTATTTCATAATTAATATTTCTTAAGTTAATTTAAATTAAACATTGAAAATTATCTTTTTTAATTCTTTAATATTAGCATATAAAAACAATATGCCTTCAGAATCTCTGTCCGGCTCAGAATAAACAGCAACTATGCCTTCAATGTCTATTTTTAAATCTTTTCTTCTTTTACTTCTCTGATGGCTGTTGATCTATATTTTCACCCTATTTGACAAATCCTCCCGTTAATTCCCAGCAACCACTAAATGGTTCGTTTTTTCTCTTTACCAGTACAATATCCCTGTTATCACGTGCAATAATTATATCTACTGTTAAGTCAGGACTCTTCATCTAAATACCTCCATATAATTATTTAATATTAATATTGTATTTCGTATTATTTATATATCAATAAAATCATATTTTTTTAAAGAGTAAATATGAGGGATTCTCCTGGTTAAATCAAACATTCATAAAGAAGTTAATAATAGCTCTAAAGAAAGAAAACGTGATAATTCTTTAAATAGCTCTCTTAAAAACGTGGATTTAAACCGTAAACTAATGGTTTTTACCTTCGAATCCACCTATAATTCATGGATGAGTGCAGGATTAGGCGCCCTTGTGGGTGGATTATATATCGCTAGAGTAATGTATTTAGAAAATGAATCACCATTATTGATTTATATTGGATATGGGGCAGTTTTAGTAAGTATTATTCTTTTTTCATTATCCTTCATATTTTTTAAGAAAAATATAGATACTCTCAAGAAAAAACAGGTAAAAAGAAGCGTTTCATTAATATTAATTGCGTTAATCACAATAATTTTGATAATAGGGGCTGTATTATCTTTAATTTTAATTATGGTAAATTAAAAAGAAAAAAGTAAAAAATAATGTAATTACATCATTTTTGATTTTTCTTTCTCTATATTTTGAGCAGCTTCCATCTCCTCATTATCGCTTAGAGATTCTTTAGTTTCAAGGAAGAGCTTTTCTTCTTCTTCCTCCACATGATGTTCTACAGACTCTTTTAACTCTTTGAATTTAGACATCCATTTGCTACTGCCTGTGTCCATTTTATCTAATTCTCTAAGCAATTGTTTGGCTTCTTCATGCTCTTCAATGCCATGTTCGACCAGTTTTTTATCCACTTTTTTTGCTTTAGGGTAATAAAATTTCTCTTCGCCCATCATGTGTACTTCCAACTCTTTTTTAATTTCGGGGAACTTGGAAGTGTCATTTTTACTTATAGTTTCCTCAAAAAGGCCTTTAACCTCTTCATGGTCGTGAACTAGCATCCCATATAATTTTTCATATGTCATTATTTATACCTCCAATATTTGTATTATTTTTTCTATTATTATTAATACTTAAATCTGATCAGTTCAATATTTAAGATACATAATCTCCAATTCAAAAATCCATCTTTTTAGTCAATTTGAAAAAATTTAATATTTTTTTTCCAGCAATAATTAGATTATACCAATGAAAATTGACATTTTTTGACATTTTTTACCCCAAATAAACGGCACAGTAATCTCAATTATTAATTTGGCCAATGGTCTTGCGGATTGTGGTCATGAAATCCACATCATAGCATCTAAATTCAAAAATATAAAAGAATGAAATTCAAAGAAGATATTAAAAAAACATAACCTGACCAAAACTCTCGACATATGGGGAAAAAACATATGCTGAGCTATTAACGAATAAATAAAAGAATATGAACCTTTATCATAATACATATAACTATACATTCTTCTATTCGAATATTGCCATCAATTTATCTTTTTTACCCCAAAATATAATTGCTATTGCAATTGCAGAAATAATAATTGTTAATAATACACTTCCTGATGGATCAGCCGGTACACTTAAGACTGATGGCACATCACCCAATACACTGCCCTCAGTACTAACTATTAATGCCACATAGAGGTTATTCATAATATGTATTCCAGTTGCAGTTTCAATGCTGTCCTCGCCTAAAGTGATTATACCCAACATTAATCCCATTATAGACGCTTCAATCACTGGAAAGATGCTTAAAGTCATGTTACTCCCATTCATTACGTGAACAAGCCCAAAAATGATAGAAGTAGCTAATAGAGGTACTATTGGCTTTTTAGTTAGCAATCCAAACCCCTGCATTAAATATCCTCTGAAAAATAACTCTTCAAATGATGCTTGAATTGGAAATGTTACTAAACTTATAATAAAAAGAATTCCAAATGTGTTTGGATTAAAGGTAAATTTATAACCCTCTGGACTAATCAAAAAAGTTATTAAAGTATATATTCCTAAAATAGCAAGCCAGACCACAGCCCCCTTTAATACTCTCATCCAGTTAATCTTTGATTTTGTAGTAATAAATGATATGAAGCTTCTAAGATGAATAAAGCGCATGCAAAGATACAAAACTAAATATGATGCCCCAAATCCAATTAAAGACAATGGTAATAAAAAGAATGGATTATATAGATATCCATTATATGTGGCCATGGAAAAATTGCCCTGTATGATCAGATATATCATTAAAATTATGCCTATTAGGGTACCTAAAGCTATTTGTATACCCCATGTTGCCCCTATTGTAAGCAGATATCTCCACCAGTTATTTTTACCTTCATATGCATTGTTCAAAAATTCTATTTTAGATATGATAATTCCTCCTTCATCTACATAGATAATAAAACAATTTCCTATTTAAACATTGAGAAACTTATTATAGTTAATTCAACAAGTTATAAACCATTTAATCAAATTAAAAATATCACATTTATATCTCAAATAATGTATCAGGCTAAATTATGGAAATAAAAACTATTAAAGAGGGACTGGTTACAGTTAAAGCCCCTGAATTTGATAAAATATCATCGAAAGCGCCTGTTTTCTACAACCCAGTTATGGAATTAAATAGGGACTTATCTGTACTGGCAATAAAAGCTTATCAAAAGGAATTAGGTCGTGAAATCAGTATTTGTGATGCCTTTGGCGGAAGCGGCATCAGAGGAATAAGATATGCAAAGGAAATAGATGATGTCTCTAATGTAGTTATAACTGACATTAATCCCCTGGCAGTTCAATATGCAAATGAAAATATTGAAATAAACAATTTAAACAATGTTAAAGTATATAAAGAGGATTCAAATATCTTGCTTAGAAAATGCAGGGGCAAATTTGATGTTGTGGACATAGATCCTTTCGGTACACCCTCCCCCTACATTGAATCTGCTGCAATTAGCCTTAAAGCGGGCGGAATGATATGCGCAACTGCCACTGACACTTCTGCACTATGCGGAACTTATAAAGAGCCGTGTATCCGAAAATATAGTGCCAAACCCCTTAAAACTGAATACTGTCATGAGATTGGAATCAGGATTCTTGCTGGGTTCATTGCCCGCACTTTCTCCAAATATAAAAAGTGTATTGAAGTGAAATTTTCACACAGCAGCGAACATTACATGAGACTCTATGCAGTAATTAAAAAAGGAGCTAAGATAACCGATGAATCCCTAAAAAACATAGGTTACATAATGCACTGTGATAATTGCCTCTATAGAACATTGATTAGGGGTTTTGCCCCCAAAATACCTTCAAGTTGTCCTGTTTGTGGAAAAAACTTTAAGATTTCAGGTCCTCTATGGTGTGGTAGTATATTAAATTCTGATTTCATAAAAGACATGCTAAAAAATATAGAAGATACAAAGATAAATCAGGAGAATAAAGCCTTTAAACTGCTGAATACTGCGTATTTAGAGGTAGATGCTCCTGCAACCTATTATGATATCCATCAGGTCTGTAAAAATTTAAAAACAAGTGCTCCACGTCTTGATGATGTCATTGAAGCCCTTAGAAACGAAGGTTATTTTGTATCCAGGACTCATTTTAAACCAACTGGAATAAAAACTAATGTCCCATTAACTATTTTAAAAGAAATCCTGCTTAAAAAGCAGTGATTCCTTATTCAGGCTATTGATTCAAAAATAAATGAATAAAAAAGTTTATTCATAGTCTAATGTTCCCTGAGTATAATACTGTTGAAGTTCTGAGGCATGTTGAAGCTCGAAATTCCTGTATGGTAAGTCAAAGTACGGTAAAAGCATTCCTTTGAGTGTATAATAATAAGCAGGGATTATTCCGTATTCCCTTCTGGCTATCTCAAAGTACAATGGATATCCACAACCCTGAGTAATTATAGGGTTTCCACTCCTTGCCGTTCCATGCCATACCATCGGAATAGGTCCTTCCTGGCCGTGATCTGCTGCTTTTTTATATACATGATCCATTGCCTCTTCATACGTGTCATAAACCTTTCCATCTGATTTATATTTATATCTACCATCAGGAACTCCAAATAAAGCTACTTTAAGAGAATCTAAATAATTTATATTTCCTGTAGCTCCTGTTCCTTGAGTGTCAATAAACGCCATTTCTATTATGTAAACGTTTCCTTCCATGTAGCTTCTGTAGTTAGAACTTCCTGCAAAGTGCACAACAAGAGCACATTTTGATCCTCTTTCTTCAGCATACTGTGCTAAAAGCTGAGAATGTGGATGTCCGGGATACATGTCTGGATTGGCAAGTTTAACGAATCCCAGTCTTCCTAAAGGTTCTATAGTGCCATTTGCACTTGAAACAAAAATTAATCCCCCCATAAGCAGGAGTATTATTACAATAACTATTCCCCATCTCATTCCTTCACCTATTACATAGTGAGTTTTTGTTATTTTTTAATTTCATAATTGATAAATTTTATATTAAGATTCTAATTTTATTCTTTTAGATATATAAAGATCGTTAATGTTCATTTTACATCATAGTAATTAAATGTTGTCATGAGTTATGATATGAAATTTATATGAAAAAATCATAATAACACCAGTAACTAAAAATAAAAGTTGAATATTGAACTAACGAATTAATTAAATTTTAATTCTTTTTAATATCCTTAAGTAGCATGATTTATATAAAATGACAGCCATATAAAGTATCGGCTTATGCCAAAAAAGAAAACGGAGGTGAAAAGGTGAATATCGTAGATAATATAACAAATTCATTGAAATATCCTTTAGGCGATTGGACAAAAATACTCATTTTGACTGTTATATCCATAATTCCAATTGTAAACTTTATGAGTGCAGGATATATGCTAAGAATCATTAAATCGACCTTAGCAGGTGTTGATGAGGTGCCAGGATTTGACGATCTTGGAGAACTGTTTATTGATGGTATAAAAATACTCATTGTGAGCATTGTTTACATGATTGTACCACTAATAATATATTTCGTTGCATTATTCCCATTAATGTTAAGCGACCCAAGTAACCCTTCTGCCCTATTATCTGGTATAGCAATAGTTATTTTGTTAATAGATATTATAGTATCAATAATATTTGCTTTAGTACTATATCCTGCTATTGTTAACATGGCATTGTATGACAGTGAAATTGGAGCAGCATTCAGATTCAGTGAAGTATTAAATAGAATCAAAGCAATTGGATGGGGAGACTACATACTCTGGATAATAGCAATAATGATAACTTCATTCATTGTAGGAATTATTGCTGGGATAATTGGAGCTATTTTAATCATTATCATAATAGGTCCTTTATTATGGATTGTAGCTAGTGCCTACCTAACAATGTTCCAAGCTAGATCTATAGGCATATTATTCTCTGAATCCCTGGAATAATTACTAAAAAAGATTCAATCAAACAAAAACTCTTTTTTTTATTTTTTTTATTTTACCAAAAAAATCAATATTATTCTTTAACTTAAATATATTCATATTTAATTATCAATATTACAATATTTTATAATATATTTAAATAATATAAGCTATATATTAAACATTGTTCATATAATTTATATTATTTACAGGGGTTTAAACATGGACGATGCAGATGATGTGATAAAAATTGATGAAACAGACAAAAAAATCCTCAATTTATTAAATAGAGACGGTAGGATGTCATACCGGAAAATTTCACGTGAATTGAATATATCCGTAGGTACGGTGCATAACAGAGTGGATAAATTCATGAAATCAGGCATTATTAAAAAATTCGTTCCCCAGATAGACCATTCCAAACTTGGTTATAAATTAACCACCGTTATAGGTGTTAGAGTTAAAGGAGGAGTTTTAAGCAACTGGGAAAACAAAACTGCCTACCATAAAAATGTTATCGGCATTTATGACGTTACCGGTGAATTTGATGCCATATTAATAGCAAAATTTAAAGATACTACCGAACTGGATGCCTTTGTTAAAGAATTATTGAGAGAAGGCGATGTGCAGAGAACATATACACAGACCGTTTTAAATATAGTTAAAGAAGATATGGGTTCCACAGATATTTTTAGCCGGTAAGGCAGTTTAAATTCAAATAACCCAAAAATGTCTCCAGAATCTTTATAATTTTTCAATTTTTAGGGGAAATCATCCCCATAAATTTTTCTGAATTAACTTCATCATTCGTAAGAGAAATTACGTATTTATCGTCTGGTTCTTCAATCACCAGAGCAATAGGAAATATTTCAACAGTTAAAAAAACCTGACTTTTATTTTTAATAGTTACTGTCTGTATTATTGGGTGAATTGTCCTATTATCAAGCTCAATAGCCTTTCCAACTATTTTATTTTTTTCTGGTTTTATACTACTTTTTATTATCTTATGAATTTCATTTATATCTGATTTAGAGCCATGAAATTCTCCTAAAATTGTTTCTAATTCCCTCATGAAATTCGTTTTAATCATTTTATCCCCGCATTTTTCTAAGTTCACCAAATAACGATCTTACAGGTTTTTTGGTAAATGCCTTTAAAGATTCAATGACAATCCATAAAAGTCTTAATTTTATTTCTATTAATATAGAACCGTCTATACGTTCCTTATTAAAATCAGGGTCAACTGTGAAATTAGTTTTAGGAAAAATATTAATTATAGAAGCTAAGCCCAATAAATAACCATTCAATATTGCCGTATCAACCGGACTTTCCAATCCAATAATAGAATTGATTGAAATTCTTTTAATAGAAACAGATCTTAAAAATGCCTGAAATATGCGAAGAATGGATGGTAAAGATTCCTCAAGATACATTAATATCTTTGGAATCCTATTAAAATTTACTTTTTTTTCTTCCTTTCTTTCCTTTTTTTCTTTTTTCGGTTTTTTCTCTTCCGATGGAATTTTTCTATGGATTAACCTAATTCTTAGCCAGCTCAATTTAAAATGCCCTTCATTTACAGGACCCCTTCTGTAAAGATTCATTGAAATTTGAAAAGGAACCAGCAAAATCCCTATTAGAATTAAAATGATAATAAGGATTATGATGGCTGCAATAAGATATGCCAATTATGATCCACTCTTATTATTATTTTACATTGTTCCGGGCTCTTTAAATTCTTCTTTACCCTCTTCTCCTTTTTTACCCATCATTTTTCTTCCTTTTTTTCATCATTTCGCTAGGTCCACCTTCTTTTTCAATCATTCTCTTAGCAGCATAACCTAAATCTTCTGCAAGTTTAGATACAGGACCCATACCGCGCACTGACAGTATTTGTACTCCTGATGGGCCTTTAACATCTTTAAATGCGACTATTACTGATACAGGTTGTATTCCTGCCCCTCCACCTGCACCTGCGCCCATACCTTTCTGACCAGGCATTCCTCCGCTTCCTGATCCTGATCCAAACATCAGACCAATTTTGGTTAAAGGAATTATTACCTTATCTTCAACTTCCATTGTTTCTCCAATTACATTATCTGTGGCTAAAACTTTTAAAAGTTCATCAACTGTCGTTTTAACCAAATTACTCATATTTTCCATCATTTCTTCAGCCATGTTTATTACCTCCTGAAAAATAATTCTAATATACCTATGTAATACTAGACTTAAATAATTTATTAATTATCTGCTGATTATTGTATAATAACAAAATAACGTGAAAAAAGCCGTTTCAGCCAATAAAATCTGAAAATATGCCCATCTTAATTATGATTTAACCGCAAATAAGTAATATTGTTATTTACAAATATTATTAAAGATGATTGATTGTCATTTAAAATTCAGATTTTTATTGATGAGGAGGATTTATGAACTTCAATAAATTATCAAAAATCATAAAAATAGCAGAACTTCACTTTGTCTTCGGTGGATTTTTATATTTCAGCATTGGAGCACTGTTAGCCGTTTTACTGAACTCAGAATTTATTTTAAGTAAGTTTTTATTTGGTTATGCAATCTTTTTCATGGCCCATCTTTCAATGCAGTTCAGTAACGAATATTTCGATATTGATTGCGATAAACATGGGAGCCCAACACCTTTTTCTGGTGGTAGTGGAGTTCTGGTTGAAAATCCAGACTTAAGAAAATTTGCTATAAATTTCTCTGTTACATTAATGATTATTTCTATTGTTATGGCAATAGTTTTCATGGTCATTTACTCCTATTCCTTATGGTTCCTGATTTTTGTTGTTTTTGGGAACTTATTAGCATGGTTTTATGCTGCACCACCCATAAAATTGTCTTACAGAGGATTAAGTGAAGTAGCAACCATTTTAACTGGAATTATTTTTCCGGGAATGGGATATCTGACCATGACCGGAACTTTAGATTTTCCTTTTTTCATTTTTGCACTGGCTATAATGCTTTATCAAACACTTTTTATCAGCGCTGTTCAAATTCCTGACATGGAAGTTGATAAAATAGGGGGAAAAAATACAATTATTGTAAAAAAAGGCCGTAAATTTGGATTTACTTTAATTGGAGTTTCTGGACTTTTAGCTACAATTTATTTCCTTTTAATTTCCCAAACAAACCTGTATCCTTCCATCAATTTCCAAATCATATCCATAATTTCATTAGTTCCTTTGATATTTGCTATATTAGCTTATTATTATAGAACAGAGGACAAAATAGCTGCCATGAACTTAGTAAATCGTGTTCTTTCTTCTTTATTTGCCTTTGGAATTTTAGTAAATCTTTATTTTGTGTATCTACTGATATAATAATGGCAAGGTAAAATGAGCAATGAAAATTTCAAAAATACAGTTTTAATTACTGTAGTCCTTGGATCATTCCTTATACCTTTTATGGGGACTTCTCTCAATGTTGCACTTCCTTCTATTGGAGAAGAATTTATATTAGATGCAATTTTACTAAGTTGGATTCCAACAGCATTTATTTTAGCTAACGCTGCACTAATACTTCCATTTGGAAGATTAGCAGATATATATGGGAGAAAAAAAATTTTTCTTTATGGAATTATAACTTACACATTTGCCTCATTTCTTGCAGGAATATCCTCCTCAGGCATCTCACTACTAATATTCAGTTTTTTACAAGGTATTGGCTGTTCAATGATATTTGGAACTGGAGTTGCTCTTATTTCTTCAGTTTTCCAACCTAGAGAAAGAGGAAGAGCTTATGGAATTTATGTCGCCGCAGTTTATACGGGAATTTTTAGTGGGTTAATATTAGGAGGATTTCTAGTTCAACAACTTGGATGGAGAAGTATTTTTATCTTTAACATTCCTTTTGGCATTTTATTAATATTAATTGTGTTATTCGAACTTAAATTTGATTGGATGGGATCTAAGGGGGAAAAATTCGATTTTATCGGTTCCATACTATTCTTTTTTATAATAATTGCTCTGATGCAAGGATTTTCAATGCTTGCAGAAAATTTAGGTAAATTTTTGATATTAACTGGAATTTTAGGAACCATAGTTTTCTTAAAATATGAAAATAGATTAAAATATCCTCTTTTAAGGGTATCTATCTTTAAAAATAGAATCTTCACAATTTCAATACTTTCTATTCTAATAATTAATATTGGGACAACTTCAATAACTTTTTTATTGAGCCTCTATCTTCAGTATCTTAAATTATTAAGTCCTGAAGCTGCAGGGATTATATTGGTATTACAGCCCCTCTCTGTGGCAATTCTATCCCCTTTTGCAGGTAGAATGTCAGATAAAATTAACGTTCGCATAATTGCCTCAATAGGAATGACAATTACTACCATCGGACTCTATTCATTTACTTTTTTAAATGAATACACTCCTCTAAACTTCATAATTTTTGGATTAATTCTTGTTGGAATAGGGTTAGGTCTTTTTTCATCTCCTGCTACAAATGCAGCTATGAATTCTGTTAGCAAAAAAATATACGGGGCTGCTTCAGCAACCGTTTCAACAATGGTGTTTACCGGGCAGGTTCTAAGCTTAGGAGTTGTTATTCTGATTTTTGCCATATATATTGGAAATGTCCAAATAACCCCCCAATATTATCCCTTATTCCTAAAAAGCACCAATATTGCCTTTATTGTTTATACAGTAACCTGTTTTATGGCAATATTTATACTACTTTTAATGGATAACGATAAGACAGTATCTACTGAAAATAGTTGATTTCAGCCTATATTTCAAGATTACTCCTTATTTTCTCAATTATTTTCATCCGAACATTTTCTGGTATTTTACGGACCCCCTCCTTTGATTTCATTGTGCTGAAGCCAAAAAAAGGATCTTCAAAAACAAGACCTTCATATTTTACTTTTTCTCTATATCTTGGTATGAAATGCCAGTGCACATGAGGATTTGGAGGATCTTTAAGGTATGATGAATTCATAAGACATCCCCAATTAAACATTGTTGAACTAAATGCATTTTTTAATGCAGATTGTAAATTCTTTACTATACTACTGAAATCGTTCCATTCTTCATCTTTAAGTCCTGCTAAATCACCTTCTTTCCTTTTTAATGCAACTACGCAGGTACCTAAATTTTTCTGGTCAGGTGCTAATAAAATAAACCAGTATTCAGTCTCTAAAATTAAGTCCCCGTAATTATGGCCCTTCAGTACTTCAATGTGTTTGGATTTCATATTTATTCCACAGTAGTATGTCTGAAATAATTCTTTAAATCTTTTTTAATTTAATTTATTCTTACAAAATTTTATTAGATAATTAATACTAATTATTACTAGATAAATTTAAATTAATATTCCAATGGTGTAAAAACATGGAATTCATTGATTTTAAAGCTGAAGAAATGGATGAAGAAGAAAAAAAGCGCTTCATTGAAGAACTAAAAAAAGATTGCATCTGTCATGCTTGTCCAACCTACAATACATGTACCCAAAAAAGTAAAGAACTTTTTTATTGCATTTTAGGCAGCAGTGATTGCCCTATTCATGAAAGAAAATGTTTATGCCCGCAAGATTGTCCTGTATACCTGAAATATGGATTTAAAAGTTCTTTTTATTGCTCCAAAGATAAAGATATTAAAAGAAGTAAACTGGTATATGAGAAAAAAGTTTTGAGGGTTTAATTAATATTTATGAAAATAATTATATAAATTATTAATAACTATAACTAACAAATCTATTACAGGTGATATATATGGATAAGTTTGAACAAAAAATGGATGAAATAGGCCAGATGTCCGAAGATGAAAGAAATAAAGCAGTAGAAGACTACAAAAACCAATGCATTTGTCCAACATGTCCTACATACAATGAATGCGCACAAAATGCAAATGAAAGACTATTTTGCGCATTAGGAGCTAGTGAAAACTGCATTAGCGAAAATGATTATGAAACCTGTAAATGTCCTGAATGTCCTCTAGCCCAAGCACTTGATGTTGGAGAAATTTACAACACTTACTGCATAAAAGGAGGAGAATTAGAACAAAGAGAAAAACAACATGAGTTAGACGTAATTACTGGAGGAGAATAACCTCCATATTTTTTTTAATTATAATAATTAACCTCTATTGAGAAAAATATTTATTTTAACATTCACTTATTTTTAATAACATAAAAAGGCGTATTAAATTGACTTCATTAATTTATTCAGATAATTATAAAAACCATAAAACTGGTAGTCATCCTGAAAATCAAAAAAGATTGGATATAATAGTTAATTCCCTTAAAAATGAAGGTATTTGGGATAAAATTGATATATTAACGCCGCAAGCCGCGTCCGAAAAAGATCTTTTAAGAGTTCACACAGAAAGCCATGTGAAATACATTAAAAGTCTATGTGAAGGTGGAGGAGGATATGTTGACTATGATACCTTTGCATCACCTCAAAGCTATGAAACAGCCAAAATAGCGGCTGGTGGTGCGATTAAAGCCGCGGATTTAGCTCTTAATCAGGATATAAATGCTTATTCAATTGCACGGCCCCCTGGCCACCATGCAACTCGAGATAGAGCCATGGGATTTTGCCTTTTTAATAATTTAGCAATTTCACTGGAATATCTTAGAAATATATATAAAATTAAAAAATTCTTAATAGTAGATTTTGATGTTCATTACGGCAATGGAACCGCGTCAATATTCTATGAAGACCCTGATGTCCTCTATATTTCTATTCATCAAGATCCAAGGACTATTTTCCCAGGATCAGGCTTTGTAGAAGAAATTGGTGCTGGGAAAGGTGAAGGATATAATCTCAATATCCCCATGGCCCCCAGATCAACAACTGATGACTATATTTACATGTTAGAGAAAATTCTCGGACCTGCAGCTTCTAAATTTAGTGCTGACTTTTATTTTTTGGACGTGGGTTTTGATGGGCATGTAAATGATCCTCTCTCAAGTTTAGCTCTCACTGATGATTTTTATGAATATATAATAAATAAGATGAGAAGCATTACAAAATCAATGGCTTTAATTTTAGAAGGAGGATATAATTTAGATGTGCTTTCAAGGTGTAACATTAAAATGATAAATGCACTGAATAATATAAACAGTAAAGATTATTATAAACATAAACTGAATGTCAGAGATGTTAACCAAAACACATTTAATCAAATAAAAGATATATTTTCCCCATTTTTTGAATTTTAATGGTGATATTACATGGAAAAATTAAGACTTCGTCAAGCTCAACAACTAATTAAAGAAGCAGGGAAATCCAAAGTCGAATGTGAAAAACTTAAATCCCCCAAGGAAGGGAAAATAAATGCTGATTTGTATGGCGAAATTATAAATGAATTGATTGAAGCTGAAGAATTTATATATTCAAGCAGACCATCCCATAAACTTAATGAAAATGACTCAAATCAGTTCTGTAATAAAATTATAGGGGTAAGAAATAAATTAGATGAACTATTAGCTGATTTTGGTGTGATTGAAAAAGAAAGTGTTGAAGAAAAAATTAAAAAATTATCTGAAGAGTTTTTAATCCTAACAACCAAGAGCAGTTTTAAAAAATCCTTTTCAAAATTCGGAGTTGACCCTCAGCGAATAATTGTGGCTGGAGTGCCTCTTGAGGTGGAGGATATGAAAATTTTGAATCCCAAAATCCCTGAAGCTGCACTTGAAGGAATTTCAAAGAAAATAGAACATGTGAAAAACGATATAGAAAGAAAAATTAGCACTTTCAATCTGGATAAAATTTTTGTAATTGTTGAAACTGATAAAGCCGGTGAAATTCTTTCAAAAAGGGCAAAAGAACTGTATAATGCAAAAATAATTGCCATTGATAACCTGAAAGATACCACTCCAGAAGAATTCATTAATGTAATTTCATAAAAATATATTATTTTTAACTTCTTTTTTTTAAATTACGGCATATAAATAAGTTTTAATGATTTTTTTAATTACATTTATAAATCAGTTGAAATGTATTATGATATAAATTAAATTGAAATAAAATAGTAATCAATTGCATATTGACACTGAAAAAAATAAAGACTTGGCTTAACTATTAAATTCCAAAGCCCAAGGTCATTTAATTGGGGTGAAAAAACTTGTCAATCAAATGTCTTCCAGACACGCAAGATAAAATACCTAAAATTCCCGTGCATCTTACACGAGTCGGTGTTAAAGGGGTAAAAAAACTTCTAAAAATTGAAAGAGAAGGAAAACGACCCATTATACTCTTACCAACCTTTGATGCATATGTGGATCTCCCAAGTAAACAGAGAGGAATCCACATGTCCAGAAATCCAGAAGCAATAAGCGATGTGCTTGAAGAAGTTGTAAACGGTTCAACCGTTGAAATAGAATCACTATGTGCTGAAATAGTAACCCGTCTTCTTAAAAAACACAAATACGCAAGACGAGCAGAAGTAAGCATGAAAAGTGACCTTATGGTTGTTAAAAAGTCACCAGTCACTGATTTAAAGACTCAGGAGATGACCAACATCATGGCAGATGCCACCGGTTACAGAGATGGTGAAGAAATAATAATAAGAAAAATGGTGGGTGCAGAAGTAATAGGAATGACTGCATGCCCATGTGCTCAGGAATCTGTACGTGAAACATCAAAAGAAAAGCTACTTGAATTTTTAGATGAAAAAACAACCGAAAGAGTACTTAATTCTGTTTCTCTTGCTTCTCACAATCAGCGAGGACGTGGAATGATTATGATAGAAGTTCCGCACCAGGCAGTTATACGCGTGGAACAGATTATAAGGATCATTGAAGAATCTATGAGTTCTTCTGTTTGCGAACTCCTTAAAAGACCTGATGAAAATGCTATTGTTGTTCAGGCCCACAATAATCCAATGTTTGTCGAAGATTGTGTTAGAAATATGGTGCAGAAAATTGTAAAAGAATTCAAACATTTCCCTGATGATACTCTTGTCACTGTAACACAGGTTAATGAAGAAAGCATACACAGACACAATGCATTTGCAGAAAAAGTAGCTACTTTAGGCGAGCTCAAGTATGAAATTGAAGCTATGGAAGAAATAAAAAGTAATTAACTATTTTCTAACTAACTGGAGAGGATAATCAGTGATGCAAACAAATAAAATTGCAGGAAAAATCATGACCGCTTTAGAAGCATTTCATGGATCACGGCCAGCTATAGACGCCCATAACATCCTTATTGTAAGAGGAATGTCCAGAAAACGTTTTGATTCAGAAAAAATGGATGTTTTCCTTTCAGATCTTTTTAAGGACATTGGTGCACGCCAGGTTGATATGTTCTCTAAAGAAGGCGGGAACCTCCTGGGCATTATGGATGAAAGAATACGGGAAAACGTACCAATTCAAACTGAAACAGATGTTTCAGGCATTCAAAAGCTTAAACAATCTCTGGAAGCCATGAATTGCCAGGTCGAATATGCTCTTGGGATTCAGAATAATATGGGGATTTTTATTGTTACATGGATTGAAGTAGGTGGAATAGGCCCCCGGTTTGTTGAAGTTGTTGTTGCAAATCTCGAATGAGATTTTATTTTTTATTTTAAGTATAAACAGGGATATCATGGACAAATATTCAAAAGATGAGATAATATCTCTTTTAAATGCAAAGGGCAGAGATATTTTATCTTTATTATCTTCTGCCGAATCATTAAGAGGCACAAATAGAATCACATATTCAAAAAATGTTTTTTTACCTCTTACAGATATTTGCAGGAACGAATGCGGATATTGTACCTTTAAAAAGACTCCTGATAATGAAAATGCAAGAATTTTAATGAGCAAAGAAGAGATATTCAGTATTTTGAATGAAGCCGATAAATATGGATGTAAAGAAGCACTATTTACCTTTGGAGAGCGTCCAGAAGAAACAGAAGAAGTTAAAGTAGCTCTTAAAGATGCAGGTTTCCAGAACATGATTGATTATCTCTATTTTATCTGTGAAGAAACCCTTAATAATACAGGGCTTTTACCCCATAGTAATCCGGGTGTGCTGGAAAAAAAAGAATTAAGAAAACTTAAAGAAGTAAATGCTTCTATGGGCTTAATGTTAGAAACTACAAGTAAAAGACTTATGAAAACAGTAGCTCATGAGAAAAGTCCTGGTAAAGATCCATATTTAAGAATTAAAACCATTAAAAATGCTGGGAAACTGAAAATACCCTTTACAACAGGATTACTTTTAGGGATTGGGGAAACTATAGAAGAACGTGCTGAATCCCTCCTGGAAATAAAGCGCATAAATGATAAATATGGACATATTCAAGAGATTATAATCCAGAATTTCAAACCAAAACCTGGAATTCCCATGGAATCATGGAAAGAACCCTCCCTACTTGAAATGATTAAAATGGTTGCTGTTACCCGGCTTCTTTTTCCAGATATTGGAGTTCAAGTTCCTCCAAATCTAAATAAACGGACTGCCCAGGTATTTCTACTTGCAGGAGCTGATGATTGGGGTGGTGTCTCACCAATTACAAAAGATTACGTTAATCCAGAAGCACCCTGGCCTGAATTAGAGGATCTTAGAATAATGACAGAACAAATGGGTTTATTTTTAGATGAAAGGCTTCCTGTATATGAAAAATTTGTCTCTCCTGAATTTTTAAGCGGTAAAATTTTGAAAAAGATCATTTAATCTATTTTTTATGTTTTTATTTTAAAAATGTCGTTATATATCCCATCAAATTAGTCAATGAAGTAAATATAATAATTTAAAATATCATTTACTTGCAATCAAATTTTTAACTAATTTACGTGTGTAAAGAGCCTCTTCTACTTTAAATTTTATTTGATTTTCTTCAAAAGGCTTCAATAGAAATCCATATGGTTTTGTAGTCCTTATACATCCCATAATTTCCTCGTCATAGAAGGGAAGAATATATACAACCGCTGTATCAAAATCATCACTTATTTTTTTAGCAATCTCAATTACATCGTCTTTATTTTTTAATCCAATATCAATCAATGCTAAATCAGGTTTAATATCTTTAGCTATTTGGAGAGCTTCTTTTTTTGATGAAACTATAAATGGAGATCTGTAACCCCAAAATTTAAACCTTTCTTGAAGATTTAGTGCAGTAAAGGCTTCATTTTCAAAAATTAAAATATTAATATTATTCATATTTACAGCTCCAATACTATTCCAAAATGTAATACTAATTAATATATAATTATTATTTATTATATATAAAATTTAATTATTTAACAGAAATTACTTTAAATCCAAATAAAACAGAAATAAAATCCAATATTTGCTATAATTTTCATTTAAATCCTTGAAAAAGATATATAAAGTTTTTAAATTATTTGATCAAAATGAAATCAATAATAAAAATTAAGGTAATAAATTAACAGATAATCTGTAAAATCTATTAAATTTTTCATCTATGCTCCACAGAATCCAATATCATTTACTGTCTAAAAGCTATGATATACAGAGCAGCTATAACTATTAGATACCCAAATCCTCTAATTAGCACTAAACCCGCTTCTGAGCTCGCATATCCAAGAATAACTGCAAGATGTGAAATACCAAAGAGGCCAAATGCCACACCAATATAAAGAGGAAGCGCATTATCCATCTTTTTATATCCCATATAACCCAGAAATACTATTATTATGCAAAAAAAGAGATTAACAATAGTTACAGGATCATACACCACTGCCATGTTCAATCACCAATTAGATGTTTATAACAAATTATATATAAATTTTATTAAATAAGAAAGACCTGTTATCACTTATTTAATAGCATATAGTATTAAACAAGTTAAATATTCTTAAAACTTAAACTTTGATGATTAGAATGATTATTAAAAGAGCTAAAGAATCTGATTTAAGTGAAATACTTTCCCTTCAAAAAAAAGCTTATCAAAGCGAGGCAGAAATTTATAACGGCTTTAAAATCCCTCCCCTCCTACAAACTCTGGATGAAATAAAAGATGAATTTAAGAAGGGCATATTTCTGAAAGCAGTTGAAAATGAGAAAATAATTGGCTCTGTAATGGGAAATTTAATAGATTCAGAAACTTGTTATATAGGAAGACTTATTATACACCCTGATTTCCAAAATCAGGGCATAGAAACAAAATATAATGAAAGAAATAGAAGATAAATTTAGCTACTGTAAAAAATATGAGATTATAACTGGCCATAAATCTGAAAAAAACATCAAATTGTATGAAAAACTCAATTACAACATATATAAAATGGAAAAACTTACAGAAAATTTGAATTTAATATATTTAGAGAAGATAAACTTATAAAAATATCATATTTTTCCATTTATAACTAAAAGGAGTAAAATCATGACAAAAATAGGATTCATTGGTTACGGAAGCATGGGCAGCATGATAATAAAAGGTTTTTTATCCTCCGATGTATTAAAACCCCATGAAATAGTCATTTCAAATAGAACAAAGAACAAACTTACAGATATTAAAAAACAGCATCCACAAATTGAAATAACAGACGATAATCATGATTTAGCAAATAAATGCGATAAAATATTCCTATTTGTAAGCACATCCTCTGTTAAAAAGATAATTGAAGAAATAAAAAATTATCTTTCAAATAAATCCCATATCATTTATATTTCTGCAGGATTAACAACTGAAAATGTGGAGAGCCTCTTTCAAGGAAAAATTACTAAAGTAATCCCAAGTTTAACTTCTGAAGTTAATGAAGGAGTTTCTCTGATCTATCACAATGAAAAAGTGACTGAAAATGAATCTGAATTTGTAAACAATCTATTCAATTCAATTAGCACTGCAAAAATTATTGAAGAAAATAATTTTGAGGTGGGAACAGTTTTAACAAGCTGTTCTCCGGCATTTATTGCCAAATTTTTTATGGAATTTGCCAGAAAATGTGCAGAAAACAGTAATATCAGTCAAAAAGAAGCGGATGAAATGGTTATAAAAACGCTTTATGGAACTGCAAAACTGCTTCATGATAAAAATATGAGCTTTGAAGAAATTATTTCACGAGTAGCAACAAAAGGCGGCATCACAGAAGAAGGTATCAGAGTTATGGATAAAAACTTACCTCTTCTCTTTGATAAACTTCTTAAAACCACTTTAAAAAAGCGTAAAATAATAAAAGAAAAATTAAAAGATCAATAACTATAATTTTATACTTTATTTTAAAAATAGGAAAGATTTAAAACGTTAAAAACTAAAGTAGTTATTTATTGAAATTTTGAATTTAATATTCAAATTTCACCAATTTTTAAGATATTGTTTCACTCCGTAAGGTTTAAATACCAACAACATATAATGTATCTAATGCGCTATGGTATGCCAAGGTAGCTTAGAGGCGAAGCGGTGGACTGCAGATCCATTACACGGGAGTTCAAATCTCTCCCTTGGCTTCCAATTTTTAAATAAATTATTATCGAGGGGTCATAGTGTAACCAGGCTATCATCTGGGACTCCAGTTGTCTTTGAAGAAACGCGCGCGCTGAGGTTTAGTACCCAATGATGATCAATTGGAGTACTGAGACAAGAGAAATCCTAGGATCTGGGTTCAAATCCCAGTGACCCCACTTCCCCTTATCAAACGCATAGTGTTTGAGAGCTTTTTACTTTTAAATTAAACCATTATTATAAAACTCATTAAATATAACTTATTTTAAATGCTAAATTTAATTAATTAATAAAAGTGTGATTAAATGAAAAAATTTAACAATATCACAATGATTGAGGGCACTGGATTTGACTCTAATATTTATCTTTTTGATGATGTGATCGTTGACACAGGGACAGGAGAAAACTTTGAATATGTGCTTAATTCAATCAAAAACGCCGGTTTTAATATTGCCAAAGATATTAAGCGTGTTGTAAATACACATTGTCATTTTGACCATACCGGTGGAAACCATTTTTTCAATGCAAAAATCGGCATTCACGAAGCAGATGCTCCTGCACTTGAAAAGGGAGATAATATTGCAACTGCAGCTTATATGTTCGGGAAAAATCTTGAACCAGCGAAAGTTGATTTTCATCTTAAAGAAGGGGATAAAATCAATGATTTTGAGGTAATTCATACTCCAGGACATACTATTGGCGGAATATGCCTTTATGATGGTGAAACATTAATATCTGGCGATACTGTATTTGCCGATGGAGGATTTGGAAGATATGATATTGGAGGGGATATTAACATGCTCAGGGAGTCTATACAAAAATTAACCGAACTTGACGTAGAATATCTCCTTCCAGGACACGGCCCTGCAGTTAGTAACGGTTCTGAACACATTAATATGTCCTATAGAATTATCAAAAGTTTTTAATTACTCTTCAATTTATTTTAAAATATTATTTTCTTTAAAATAAAAGAAAATACCTAATTTTGAGGAATAAGCACTTTCATATTATTATTGTGATATCCTGTATCAATAACATCAAAATATGTTAATTCCCATACATTTCCATTATAACTGGCATTTATACAGGGATAATATCCGTCCCATTTGAAATTTTGAACTTCAGGGAGATTATTTGCTTTATCAATAGCTTCTTGAGCCGATTGAACGCTGCCACCCATGACCTTAAGGCTTTGAACTGTTTTTGTATCTGATTGTTCTTTATTTAATGTGTTGTAGTTGAATGAATGATATGTGCTGTTTTTATTATCGCTTTCAACAATTGTCCATGTGAAAATGTCCATTGTGGGATATGCAGTTATATATGTGAAATTTCCACTTACTGGATTATCATCAATTGCATTAATCTTTTCATAAGCCCTGATTCCTCCAAAAGAAAATAAAATAATCATGAAAATTGCCATTGCCCCCTTCTTGTACTTCATATCCATTTTCAGGTAAAGAACAGATAAAACAATGAGCGCTATAACCGCAGTGGTTATATCAATGTAATAATAAATTTCCGCACTAAATCTTTCAAGCGTAAATGGATAAAGAAGAGGTATACCTCTTGATGTTAAAAAATCAAGGAATAAATGAATAATTGCACCGAAATAAGCTATTCCAACTGTTTTAAAGGTAAATTCCACAGATATATCGCGTTTTATTATATTTCCTATGAATTCATTTATCCTTTTTCTGGATATAATATATAAAAAAAGCGTTGAAGTAACTGCTGCAAAAATAAAGGAATGTGTAATTCCCCTATGCGAAAAAACAAATAATGATGGAATTAACAAGCCAATCCATGATATGAATGTATCAAAATCAATTGAAATACCCCCAAATCCACCTGCAAGCTTATTTTTGCTTTTGAGGGCAAATAAAATGATGAAGGGAACTAAAAAATGAGTAAAAAAATCCATGTTATGCTCTCATTAAAATAATTATTTAAACTTATTTTGTGCACATTTTAACTACATCTTTAATAGCATCAGTTTTAACGAGAATTGAAATTTTATCTCCTTCATTTAAAACCATATCATCTTTAGGAATGGTTATTTCGCCATTTTTATACACGGCAACTATTATAAAGTCATCCGTAGGGCTAATATCACCTACATGCTTACCGATGACCTTCTTATTTTTTATTGTAATATCCAGTATTTCTGCATCTCCTTTTCCTATCACTATTAAATCAGCTACTTTAGGTCTGGTTATTAATTTTTCAAGATAACCAGCTGCTGTCAGTTCAGGACTTATAACATCATCTATGCCTACTTTTTTAAATGCTTCCTCATGATCAGGGTTACTTAGTCTTGCAATGATTTTTGAGATATTGTATTGCTTAACAAGTATGCAGGATAAAAGGTTTGCTTCATCATTTCCTGTAGCTGCAACAAAAACGTCTGCTTCCCCAACATTGGCTTCTTCAAGAGTTTTGGTATCTGTACCATTGCCGCAAATAACCAGTGCATCCAGTTCTGCTGCGGCATTACTGCATAAATGCTCATCATTTTCAATAAGGGTAACATCATGCCCTCTACTAACAAGATTAGATGCAAGGTGCAATCCAACTCTTCCAGCACCCATTATGACTATATACATATAATTCACCAATTAACTGTATTAAATTTAAGATATTTTCCAGTAGAAACTATCCAATTTTCAACTATTTCGCATCATACTATAAAAAGATTTCAATGAAAATCTAAAATCTTTTAAATGCATCTATTGATGCTCTTAATAAAACAAGTACAGGGATTATTTCAAGTCTTCCAATCCACATATTAAAAATCAGGAAAATTTGAGGGATATGAGGCATTGTTGAGGATGTTATACCCATCGAAAGCCCCACATTTCCTTGCGCTGAACAGACCTCATAAAGAGAGTTTAAGGCATCATAACCATACTGTACAAAGACAAGCCAGCTGATAAAAATGAAAATAAGATAAATAAAGGCATAAGAACCTGCTTCTTTAATTTCTACATCAGATACGGGTTTACCTGATATTTTTTTTGGCAAAACAGAACCTTCAGGGGCCACTATTCTTACAATCTCCCAGTAAATCCCTTTTAAAGCTGTAATAACTCTAATAAGCTTAAGTGCACCAGTAGTGGAACCCGCAGCAGCCCCAACAATCATTAAAAGAATTATAGATATTTTTGCATACTGGGGCCATGCAATCATGGTATTTAATGGAGGAATACTTGAACCAGTACATGTTATTGCAGATACTACATGAAAAAAAGCTTCTATTGGTATAAAATTTGCATTTACAATTAAAAGTATTGAAAATATAATAATCAAGATAATCATGGTCTGAAATTGAATATCCTTTAATCCAGCCTTAATTTTCCCATTTAAAGCTTTATAATGCACAAGAAAACTTGTACCTCCCAAAATCATTAGAAAAATTGTTATAATATAAATCACATTGCTATGATACGCTCCAATATTATCATTGTTAATGGACATTCCACCAGTTGCTAAGTTAGTAAATGTATTATTTATAGCATCAAAAAGAGGCATTCCTGCAAAAACATACAAAATAATCCCTAAAGCAGTGTAAAAAAGATATATCCACCATATTGCTTTCACAGTTCCAAGGATGCTTGGCCTTATCTTCTCTTCTCTGGCTTCGGACTTATATAATCTTGCTGCAGCTGTCCCTGGTCTTATTAATATTCCAATAACCACAATAACAACACCAAGCCCTCCAATCCACTGTTCAATACTCCTCAAAAAGAGAACTGATTTAGAGAGTATCTCAACATCAGAAAATATAGAAAGGCCACTTCCAGTCCATGCAGACATACTTTCAAAATAAGCATTTAAAAATGAGATATTTGCCGCTTGCATTAAAATAAGACTTCCTATTAATGCCGCCCAAAGCCATGCAATTGAAGCTATTATCATACCATGTTTAAGGGCAATTCTACCACTCTTACCTTCAAATATCTTCCTTAAAATAAAACCCAACAAAATAGACATTCCTGACGGAATTATAAATGAAATATAGTTCCCTTCATTATAAATTAAGGCAACTAATAATGGTATTAGCGTTACTACACCAATACCTATCATTATCAAGCCTAACTGTTCTGCTATTATAAAAAAATCTCTTTTTCTAAGTTGCCCAATCATTGATATCGTATTTAGATACTCAAGCAGAATATATAAATATAACCATTAATCTTTAAAAATAAATAAGTAGGTGTTTATTAAAGAATTTCACCTATTTTAATAGTCCTTCTGAGTCCATGTATTTCTTTATGTCTTTAATAGTTGACATAAACTGTGCAGGGAATATTATAGTTGAATTTTTCTCTGCAGATATCTCAGAAAGAACCTGTAAATTCCTGAGCTGAAGTGCAACAGGATGTGCCGCTATTACATCTGCTGCCTCTCCAAGTTTCGCTGCTGATAAAAATTCGCCCTCTGCAGCGATGATTTTAGCCCTTTTATCCCTTTCTGCTTCTGCTTGCCTTGCCATTGCCCTTTGCATTGTTTCTGGAAGTCTTATATCCTTAATTTCCACAGCAGTAATTTGAACTCCCCATGGTTCGCTGTGTTTATCTATTATTTCTTTAATTCTCTCGTTTATCTTAGAAGTTGAAGATAAAACATCATCCAAAAGAAACTGCCCTATAACATTCCTCATGGTGGTTTGAGCAATCTGATTCACAGCTCTATTATAATTCTCAATGGCTACCACAGCATCGTAAGCATTAACAACTTTAAAATACGCTACAGCTGCAACATCTATTGAAACATTGTCCTGAGTGATTATATTCTGTGAGGGAATAGGCATAGTAACAATCCTGAGGGAAACTTTTACCATCCTATCAACTACAGGTATAATAAGACGAAGCCCAGGTTCTCTAACTCCAATTACTTTTCCAAGACGAAAAACAACCCCTTTTTCATACTGGTTTACTATGCGTATCGAAAGGCCCAAAATAATTAGAACAATAATCCCAATGATAATGAGTGTTATTAGATCCATCTAAAACCTCCTTATATTTTTCTAATATTTATGTTCAAGCTACTTATTATAATTTTAAAATAATGATCCCCTAAAAATAGAATAAAAATTTTCTTTGAATTTTTTAACCATGAAAAACTATTCTAACTGTAATTAAGACAAATAAAAAAAGAAAATTTTTGAAATGTTCTGAAATTTATAAATATGATGTCAGTATATAGCTTGAACAATTGATATCATAAAAAAAAATAAAAAACTTATTCATTGAGAGTGATTTCATGGTTTCTACAATACTCTGTCCAAGATGTAAAACTAAAAATGCTAAAAACGCCGAAGTTTGTTATAATTGTAAAAAGCCTCTAAAACCATCAAAAAAATCTCCTGAAAAATCAGGTAAAGAATCTTCCAACTCTTCTAAAAGACCTTTATTATCCTATTTTAACAGAAAATCAATTAATTTAAAAATAATTGCAATAGGATTAATAATATTTATTTTAGGTAACATAATCTTTTTAGAAATTGCAGAGGATTATTCTGTGTTAATTTCCGGGTTTATTACACTGCTGTTTGCCTATCTTGCATTTAAAAGGTTTTATAAATTTGATGATATAAGAGACTTAGAAGTTAAAGTACTTATTAACTATCTAATTATAGCATTTATAGGTATTTTAGTTCTTATAGCTTGGTATTTAATTTAATACTCTATTATATTTTTTAAAATTAACTGAAGATCATAGTTACAAGCTATAATTCAAAAAAAGTAATTACAAAGCAATTTTACATTTAAAATAAATAAAAATTCAAGAAAATATTAAAAAAATAATTTTTTCAAGAATTAAAAATAATTTTAATTATTTATTCAACTATATCCGCAAAACCGAAGTTTCTTCTTGTTGAATTGATTTTAATTTTAACTTCATCACCGAGTTT
Organism: Methanobacterium sp.; assembly: GCA_030017655.1. Lineage (NCBI taxonomy): Archaea > Methanobacteriati > Methanobacteriota > Methanobacteria > Methanobacteriales > Methanobacteriaceae > Methanobacterium > Methanobacterium sp. Next base: position 78,893 of record JASEIM010000002.1, read on the forward strand.
TGCACCTGAAACAAAGACTACAAACCCTTCTATTCTTGCGATTCCGTCGCCATCTCTTCCAACATCTTCAATTTTAACATCGTATTCGTCTCCTACATTAATAGGAGCAGAATTTCCTCTATCTGAGAAATTATCTCTTCCGTAATTATTTCTAAACAATTTATTCACATCCTAAATAAGCCAAGAATTGGCTTACCATACAGTATAATTTGAAGACTTATAAATGTTGTTATTGGACTTATCATAAATGTGATCATAAATTTATAAAGTAATCTACAAAGATATAAATATGATAGGTATAATGTCAGATTCACATGATAATTTAGATACTATTAAAAAAGCTGTGGATTTCTTTAACGACTCCGAAGTAGAACTGGTTATACATGCCGGAGATTTAATATCTCCTTTCACAGCTAAAGAGTTTAAAAATCTTAATTGTGAATTTAAAGCTGTTTTTGGTAATAATGATGGGGAGAAAGATGGTTTAAGACATTTTTTTAAGGATATGTGCTTTTTAGACAGTTTAATAGAGCTTGATATACATAAGAAGAAAATTGCAGTTAATCACGGTACAAATGAAACCATTATTGACGCTTTAGTTAAAAGCAGGAAATATGATGTTGTTGTAAGGGGCCATACTCATAAATTAGAGATAATAGAAGGGGAAACATTAGTTATAAACCCCGGAGAAACATGCGGTTATTTATCAGGAGAAAAAACTGTCGTACTGCTCGATCCGACAGATTTAAGTTATGAAACCAAATTTTTATAGTTTTAAAAATTTATCTATATAATTAAAATTTATATAAAACTCATATTTAATTTCACTCCGTTAGATTATGATTTTATACTGAATTAAATTACAAAAATATTTGGTACAAGAAAAATGAAATTTAAGGCATTAATTTTGTTTTTAGTAGGAATTGGAATTCTTGCAGCCATGATCCTAATTATAGGTCCTAAAAATATTGAAAATGCGTTAAAACTAGCCAACTTATGGTATATATGTCTTGCAATCATTATTCAATTTGTAATTTATATATTCTGGACTCAGCGCTGGGCAATAACTACATACGCCGTTAATATTTCAGTTAAAAAAATACATCTTTTCCCAATGCTGATGGTTGGATTAGCTATTAATAACATCACCCCCAGTGCAAGAGGTGGTGGTGAGCCCATAAGAGGTTATATTCTAAGTAAATACTCGAGAACTACCTTTGAAAAATCATTTGCCACTGTAATAGCAGATAGAGGGCTTGATACGTTTCCATTCATGGTTCTGGCAATAATTACTATAGTTGCATCAGTCCTATACTTGAATTTACCCACATTAGTTGTTTATATACTTATTATTTCTGTAATACTCCTTTTAATAGTCTTTTTTATTGCAATTTACATGTCCCTCAACGAAAATGCAGGTAAAAAAATTACCCTCTGGATTGTAAGGATTATAAAAAGATTTTCAAAAAAAGATAGAAGTAAACTCGAAAAAAGAGCGATTTCGGCCATAGCAGGATTTCAAAACAGTATGCGGGTTATGGTTAAAGATAAAAATGTCCTGATTTACGGAATTTTAATATCATTTACAATCTGGCTTTTTGAAATATTACGAGTTTACCTTGTATTCTCGGCTTTTGATGTAAATGTTTCCCTAATTATAATTGCAGAAGTTTTCATAATCTCCAGCCTTTTAGGGTTGATTCCACTTCTTCCAGGAGGTGTTGGAGCAGTAGATGGAATAATGATAGTTCTATTTTCTGCTGCTGGCGTTCCACCTTCAATAAGTGCTGCAGCAACCCTTATCGAAAGACTAATATCATTCTGGATGACTTCAATTATAGGGGTGGGTGTGCTTCCTTACTTTGGAGCAAGTGTAATAGAAAGAATTTCAAGAAAATATGATTAATTATGAATTATTTTTACAAAAAAATGCATTTTACCATTCTTACATTTATAAGTAATTTTTTAAATGATAATATTTATTATAAATATATATTAATTTAGATGCCCGGGGAAGCACGCATGGAAAATATAGATAAACCTGAAAAACAGATTATAGAAGAACTTAAAAATTCAAATCGTGATTTTAGTGAATTATCACACCAAAAAAATGATTTGGAAGAAAAATTAAAATCTCTAATCTTAGATAATGTTGTTGATCCTATATTTGTACATGATCTTCAGGGAAATTTCATTTATGTAAATCAAAATGCCTGTAAATCTCTTGGTTATACTAAAGACGAATTAATGAAATTAAATCTCCATGATCTTGTAATTCCCCAATTTGAACAGATTATAACCCCTCGAATTAAAGAACTTGAAACCAAAAAAGAATTAAAATTTCAAACTGCATACTTTAGAAAAGATGGATCAATTTTACCTCTTGAGATACACGCAAGAATTATTGAATTTCATAATGAAAAGCTTATTTTCAGTATTGCAAAGGATATAACTAATTACAAAAGGATTGTAGAAGCCATCAAGGAAAGGGAGAAACATTTAAGCTTAATAACTGATAATATGCTTGATTTAATTTATCAGGTTAATAAAAAAGGCATTTTTGAATATGTAAGCCCTTCCTTAAAAGATCTACTCGGATACGAAGTAGAAGATGTAATTGGAAAGAAAGACATTGAATTAATCAAAATAGTACATCCTGATGATTTAAACATAATTATAAATGCAATTCAAACAGCTATTGCCACTTTAAAGCCAAAAAGAATTCAACATAGGTATAAGCATGCTGACGGACATTATATCTGGGTAGAAACCATTGGAAACCCTTTATCAAATGAAAAAGGTGAATTTTCAGGAGCAGTATATATTACCCGTGATATTCAGGAGCTTAAAAGAATAGAAAATCAGCTTAAATCATCCCTTGAAGAGAAAGAAGTGCTATTAAAAGAGATTCACCATAGGGTCAAAAATAATATGCAAATAATAAGCTCTCTTTTAAATCTTCAATCAAAGTGTCTAAAAGATGAAAATGCAATTAGAATCTTAAAAGAGAGTCGAGATCGAGTTAAATCTATGGCTATTGTCCATGAAAAGCTTTATCAGTCAGATAACTTTTCCAGGATAAATTTTGCAGAATATATTAAAAAGCTTCTATATGACCTTTTAAGCTCTTATGGGATAAATTCTAAATTTATAAAACAAAAAATCAATGTAGAAAACATTTTACTGGATATTAATTTTGCAATTCCCTGTGGATTAATTATAAATGAACTGGTTAGTAATTCTATAAAACACGCTTTTCCAAATGGTAGGGGGGAAATTGGTGTTGAATTTTATCTGAAATCCAATAAGCATATTCTTATAATTGCAGATAATGGAGTTGGATTCCCTGAATATCTTGATTTTCAAAATACTGAGACTTTAGGATTAAGACTGGTAAATGCCTTAGTAACACAATTATATGGAAAAATAGAGCTTTACAGGGATGAAGGAACCACATTCAAGATTATTTTTTAAACCATCCCGAAATTAATTAAAAATTCAAATAGAAAAATATATACTATTTCTCAATCTACCATCAAACGGTGATAATCATGGAAATAAACGGTGTAGAAATAGAAGATACATTTGCAGAAGCATTCGGTATACAGGTTTCAAGAGTTCTTGTAACTGCAGCGACTAAAAAACTGGCAAAAATAGCAGCAACTGAAGCAACAGGCTATGGGACTTCAGTTATTGGTTGTCCTGCAGAAGCAGGTATTGATTGTTACGTTCCTCCAGAAGAAACTCCTGATGGAAGACCTGGATACATGATAATGATATGTAATATGGACAAAAAGAAACTTGATCACGAGTTATTAGAACGAGTTGGAATGTGTTTACTCACTGCTGCCACAACTGCAGCATTTGATGCTTTAGATGATGCTGATGAAAAACTAAAGACTGGTCAAAAACTAAAATTCTTCGGAGATGGCTTCGAAAAAGAGTTAGACATTGATGGAAGAAAAATATGGAGCATTCCAATCATGTCTGGTGATTTTTTAGTCGAAGCAGAATTAGGAATAAAATCAGGTGTAGCTGGTGGAAACTTCTTTATAATGGGCGACAGTCCATCATCAGCTTTGATTGCAGCTGAAGCTGCTGTTGATGCTATTGGAGCAATTGAAGGCACAATAACTCCATTCCCTGGAGGAGTTGTTGCTTCTGGTTCCAAAGTTGGATCAAACAAGTACAAATTCCTGGGAGCATCAACAAACGAGAAAATGTGCGTTACATTAAAAGATGAAGTTGAAGATAGCGAAGTTCCAGCCGATGTAAATGGTATATATGAAATTGTTATTGATGGAACTACCGAAGAAGCCGTTAAAGAAGCAATGAAAGTTGGAATCGAGGCTGCTGTCAAAGTCCCTGGCGTTTTAAAAATAAGCGCTGGAAACTTCGGTGGAAATCTAGGTGCATACAAAATAAATCTTCATGAATTATTTTAAGAAGATTTAATTAATTTTTATTTTTTATTTTCTTTTAATACTTAACTTAACTATATTATTATATACAACATATATTTTAATATCAAGAATAATAATAACTATTGTTTTTTAGAAACTAATATCAAAATTCAAGGATTTTGTGATTAACATGCCTTATCTTATATGTAAAAAATGCGAGGGATATTATAAGCTCAAAGAAGGAGAATCCCTGAAAGATTTCGAAGAATGCGAGTGCGGAGGTAGTTTAAGACAGGTTGAATCGCTGAATATTCCTTATAATACAGAAAGAGTTAAAACTATCGTTGAAGCATTTAATGAAGACTCCAGACTTGCAAAAGGAAAAAGTGGTAGTTCAGCAGAAAAATTAAGTATCACCATTGATTATACAGATGGCATACATAAACTATTAAAAGAAGATAAGGTTCCAAAAAAAGATATTTCTGTTGAAATGCAAAGATCAGCTTACAAAGAAGTAGCTCTAATTCCTGAATTATATAATATGGACTATATAGATCCCATTGATGAGGATACAAAGTTAACTATTATGAAATTATTAGCAGAAATTGTATCTGAAGGTAGAGGATTAATAGAGGCCACTAATGAGATTGTATCCAAAACAAATTTGTCATATGAAGAAGCAGAAAAAATAAGTAAAAATGAATTAAGCCGGATAAAAAACCTTGGAAACTGGTATATTCATAAGGAAAAAGGTTTTAAATACTTTAAAATCACTAAAGCCATTGATGCATGCAGTCAATGTCATGAAGCCTATGACAAGAAAATCTTTAAGATCGATCAGGCCGAAATGCTACCCCCTTTACACGACTTATGTACATGTACAGCTATTTTTTACAGAGAAAAGCCAAAATAAATTAATTTTAGTACTTCATTCTAGCTTAAATATATATCCACAGTTTGAACATCTATATTTACCTTCTTTGGACTTAAATCCTGTTGAGGATTTATGTTGAGGGCCACCTACAACCCCTACTGTTCCTGAATCCTTTAAAATATGTTTATCTTCACAGCCACATTCAGGACACTTTTTTTTAAGTTCCTCTGCCTTCATATTTTATCACCTTTTTATATTTATCTAAAGTTTAAATTTTTACCTTTTATAGATAAATTTTAAGTTTTTTCTCCCTCTACAATTCTCCATATTTCTTCTTCAGGAAGATTAACGCCTAACAGTATGCCTTCTTTATCCAGAACCTTTTCAATTCTCTTAATAGTTTTAACGTCAGGTGCAGCAACAGTATGTGAATGAATATGCCTTGAAATTTCATATAATGCTTCAACAGACCTTCGAGCATCTGGTTTTCTAAGTTCCTTTTCACAGTTTTTTAGATCTTCTTCTGTATTTATATACAAACTCCTGGTGACAACCTGTCTTACACCAGGCAGATAATGCTTTGAATCTAAAATTCTGCCGCCCTCATTAATAATTATTCGTTTATCATCGAGGTTAGTAACTTCATGTTTTAAAAGTAGCTCCACTACTCTTCCATATTCTTTAATTTTAGTTTTTATCTCCTCTTGAGTTAAATTAATTCCTAACAAGAATCCTTTTTCTTTCAATTCTTTTTCTACCAGTGAAAGGCTCTTAGTATCATGGCCTGAGATTACATGAGAATGTATTCCTCCCCCTGAAAGGGCATATAATCTTTCCAGGGCTTCCATTTTTGTATTATCATGTTCTAAGTTTTCTAAAAAGATTTCCATATCCTCAATTTTTGATAACCCTATTTTTCGGCGCAGCGGTTCGCGGAATCCTGGAAGATAATATTCAATATCTTCCAGAGTGCATCCATGTTTCAAAATTATCTCAGACTCTTCGCGTATATCTCCAACAGCATGTGTTTCGGTAATCTTCATTTCAGGTTTTATAACAACTTCAACCAGTCTACCATATTTTCTTGCTACTTCTCTTATCTCATCTTCATTAAGATTAACACCCAGTAACAGTCCTTCTTCTTCAAGTTCTTTTATAACTTTATTTAGGCTCTCTTTATCTGGACCTGAAATCCAGTGAGAGTGTATTCCACTCACTGATTCATATATTTTTTCTAATGATCTTTTTCTTGTTGAATCACGGTTTAAACTGCCCATAAATCGGCTTAATTCGTCAATTTTGGATATTCCAATTTTTCTTTCAAGCGGTTCCTTAAATTCAGGTAAATGGTACTCTATATTTTCAAGGGTACATCCGTGTTTCAAAATGATTTCCGCCTCTTTTTTGATATTGGAGACATCATGCATCATGGTGATTTTAGTGATGGTAGGCTCAATAGCTGCAAAGTAAATATCTTCTCCCCCGCTTGTTTCAGGCGATATCACCTTATCTGCGCCAGATCTGTAAAGTCGTTTGATATTTTCACGTTTACTGGCTCTTGCCACGATCCATATTTCTGGATGTATTTCTCGTGCAGTTAAGGTTATAAATAAATTATCTACATCGTCTCCTGTTGTTATTATGACTCCTCTGGCTCTTTTTATCCCTGCATCCTTCAATATGCTTTCGTCTGTTGCGTCTCCGGGAATTGCAAGAACCTCGGGATCTTCCCATAACTCCTTTTCCACTATTTTTCTATCTCTTTCAATTATTATTGCAGTTTGGTTCCTTTTTTTAAGCTCTCTAAAGACTGCCGCACCGACCCTACCATATCCACACAATACAAAATGGTTTTTAGTTGCAGCCATTCGCCTTCTCTGTCTGGAACCAGTTGTAATTTCTTCTACAGCCATGGTAACCACCGTTATTGTTAAAGTAAATGCATAAGCAACTAAACCAACCCCCCCAAAAACAAGAGTTATTGTAAAAAATTTTTGTAGAGGTGTGATTGGGCTAATATCCCCATAACCCACAGTTGCTACAGTTATAATAGTAAAATAAATCGAATTAATTATATCCAGGTTCATTATGTACACGGATCCAATTATACCATAAACCAGCAACAGCATAAGTGCTAAAAATGCATATTTTAAAACAGAATAAGAAATAAACGGCATATCATTGGATATAATCATAGGAAGCTTAATTCTTTGGGCCACCAAATCACCATGGAAATAATATTAATTTATACACAAATTGAGGTTATTATTAAATAATTTGTTTTATAGATTATATAATTAGTGATATTAAGTGGAATTTATTCAGCCTTTACGATTTCTTGAAGATATTGTTTTATTCAAAAGGCGCTTTAAGTTTATTTTCATTGAAATCAGGTTGTAATGGTGATAATATGACTCCAAAAGACATGATGGTTGTCGATAGTAATGCAGAAGATTTAGGGATTCCCAGATCAGCACTTATGGAAAATGCAGGTAAATCTGTAGCTGATCATATAATTGACACATTAGACCCCTGTAAAGTTACCATATTTGCAGGTACTGGTGGTAACGGCGGCGATGGTTTTGTTGCAGCAAGACATCTTTTAAACAATGGATATAAAGTCGATTTATTATTTTTAGGTAATCCAGATAAAATTAAATCCAATGAAACCCTTAATAACTGGATAGCAATTCAAAATATAAGTTCAGGTATAAACTCACTTAATTTAGAAGTGATTGAAAATCAAAAATCACTTAAAAAAGTTGATTCTCCAGTCATTGTTGATGCAATGCTTGGAACTGGAATTAAAGGCAAAATAAAAGAGCCCATTTCGAGTGCAATAGACATTATAAATGATTCCAAAGGTATTAAAATTGCCGTTGATGTGCCGAGCGGACTTAATCCGCTTACTGGAGAAGTCCCAGATAAGGCTGTTGAGGCAGATTTCACCTTAACATTTCATAAAATTAAAATTGGGCTGAAACATGCAAAGATCAGATATGTTGGGAACATTATCTTATATGATATAGGTATTCCAGAGGAAGCTGAAACCTTTTTAGGAAAAGGGGATCTTCTAAGACTTGGAAAAAGAGATATATCTTCTCATAAAGGGAATAACGGCACAGTTCTCGTTGTAGGTGGAAGTCAGGATTATTCCGGCGCTCCAACACTTGCAGCACTTTCAGCCTTTAAATCAGGAGTTGATTTAGTCTATGTTGCAAGCCCCAAGAGTGTAGCTCCAACAATAAGATCATATTCACCAGATTTAATCGTGAATACGCTTTCTAATGAATTTATTGTAGAAGATGATGTTGAGAAAATATTAGAACTCTCAGAAAGGGCTGATTCGATTGTAATCGGCTGTGGAATGGGTAGGGATGAAGAAACCGCATCCGCACTTAATGAACTGGTTGAAGAAATTAAAAAGCCCATGTTATTTGATGCTGATGCCTTAAAATTATTAGATGTTAATTTAATTAAAGAAATAGAAAACGATTTAGTGGTTACTCCTCATAGTGCCGAATTTAAAACTCTTTTTGGATTAGAAATGCCTAAAGAATTGGAAAATAGAATTAATATAATTTCAAATGTTTCAAAAAAATATGGATGCACAGTTCTTCTAAAGGGAGTTTTTGATATTATATCCAATGGTGAAAAAACAAGGATCAATAAAACAGGTAATCCTGGAATGACCGTTGGAGGGACTGGAGATTGCCTTGCAGGTCTTGCTGGAGGCTTAATGGCCAGAGGTCATGATGTATTTGAAGCTGCATGCCTTGGAGCTTATATAAATGGTAGAGCAGGAGATATGGCCTCAAAAAAATATGAATACCACTTTACAGCAAGTGATATGATAAAATACATTGATGATGCATTCAGATAGCTAAATTAATTCCCAATGCCTGGGCAATCAGTAAAAGTATGACTCCGAATACTCCCCCAAATCCAGCAACTAAAACTGTTAATATGTTTATTGGAATATTGATAAAGGGAATGATATTTGCCAGAACGAGGAAAATCCATCCAAGAATCACATGAACTGCTATTTTTAAAAGTAATCCGCCTATTTTAACCAGTACTACTATCCCGATTATCGCAATAAGTACTATTAGAGCAAGTGTTATCAGTTCAAACGCCATTTTATCACATTTTATTATTTGTAGAAACTGATTAATAATTTTTGCGAATTTTTTTCTTAATACGGATAATCTTATTATTTCATTGAACTTTAAAACTGTTAAGAATCATTTCAAAGTTCTTTTTTTCTTTATCGAAATTTTTATGTAAGTCTGAAAATGTTATTAAGTATGTTTTTTCGTTTTTCACGAAGTATATGTATTCAAACCTCATTATTTCAACAGTTTCATTGAATATTACTACGTCTTTAAAGGCATTTCGACCATCTATTATGATTTTATCACTTGAAATCTTATTTCCAGGGAGCATGTTATTTTTAACCATATTAATTGCTTCTTGCTCTGCCATGCCATTATTATAGATTATATCTGCCTCAAATTGAGGATCAGCAGATGACCAGGCAACACCTCCACTTTCAAATCCAAATGGACCAAATGTAGATGCAGATATTGAGGTATTATTAATTTCACGAAGCATAGGAGCAGCTACAATAATGGTACCTCCCTTTTCTTTTATAACACCAACATGCCAATTATGTGGACATTTAAAACTAACACCAGCAACAAAATAAGTTCCATTAGTAGTTTTATTGAGGACTATAAAATTATCGGAACTATCATCTGTACTTAAAACATCCATAAACCATCCAAAGAATGTGCATCCAGAACTTAAAACGATTAAAGCCAGAAATCCCAATAAATAACACCAATAAGATGTTTATTAATGCTATTCAAATAATTAGGATTTCATTAAAAATGAAAATATAAAAATCAATATATATGATTTAAATATATATTAATTAGAATTAACTTAAAAAGAAAATTTAAAGGATATTTAATCCTTTTTACATATCTTATTGTATGAAGCGGCCTGAATACCGTAATTTTTAACCATTCCGGTCATTTCACGCTGATCCATACCTTTATCCTCAAATGAAACTGTTTCTTCACTGTAAAGACTGTAAGGAGATTTTCTTCCAAGTATTCTGAGATTTCCTTTATGGAGTCTCACTTTTACAGTTCCGGTTACTCTTCTCTGCATTTTATCAATCAACGCGTCAAGATCTTCTCTTAATGGATCATGCCATAATCCATCATATATAAGCTCAGAATATACTTCAGACACGTATGCTGCAAATTTAAGCTCGCTTCTTGTTAATGTAAGCTGTTCAAGAGCTTTATGAGCTGTAATAAGTAAAATCGCTCCAGGTACTTCATAGTTTTCCCTTGATTTTAGTCCGATAATCCTATCTTCAATTATATCAATCCTTCCAATACCGTTCAATCCTGCAATCTCATTACATTTTCCAATGAGATCCAGTGCTTTCATTCTTTCATTATTTAAAGCGACAGGAACTCCTTTTTCAAATTCAATCTCCAGAATCTGTGCCTCATCCGGCGCGTCGTCAGTTGAACGTGTCCAGTTAAAGGCTTCTTCCGGAGTTTCAACCATCGGATCTTCAAGGATGTCTCCTTCAATGGATCTTCCCCATAGGTTTTCATCGATACTGTACTGCTTATCAGATGGGAGAGGAATGCCGTGACCTTCCGCATATTTTATTTCTTCACTTCTGGTGAGATTTAAATCTCTTATTGGTGCTATTACATCCATATCCGACATTGCTCTTATTATAGTTTCAAATCTGAACTGATCGTTCCCTTTACCTGTGCATCCGTGAGCTATTGCGTCTGCACCTTCTTTTTTTGCAATTTCAACTATTTTCATGGCAATCAATGGCCTTGCAAGGGCTGTACTTAATGGATAACCTTCATAAATAGCATTAGCTTTTATCGCTCTGAATATGAAATTCTCTGCAAACTCTTCTTTTGCATCGATTGTATAATGTTTTGAGGAACCTATTTTATCTGCAGCTGCTGCTGGCCTTTCTATTTCTTCTTCAGGTTGACCTACATCCACACATACTGTAATAACTTCCATATCATAATTTTCTTCCAGTAATTTAATGCACACTGATGTATCTAAACCTCCGCTGAACGCGAGAACGACTTTTTTCATTATTTCACCTTGATTATTTATATGAGTCAGTTAAAAAATATAAAATAACTATAATTAATTATCAATTTAAACTTGGTGGAAGTCATGGTCTTGGGAGGAAAAATAAGCATAATATCCAGTGAAACCGGGGGCAAAATCGAAAAAAATGTTTCATTAATGAAATATATATCAAAAAGCCATTTTAATCAAGAATTAATCCCCGCAGCAGAACAAGGAACCCCCCTTTTAGAAATAGGGCAAGGAATTCCAAAAGTTATGATTACTGCTGGAATACATGGAAACGAGCTTCCACCCCAGATAGCTGCAATATGGCTGATTAATGAATTATCAAGAGTTAAAATAAATGGAACTGTGTATATAATACCGTTTGCAGTACCTCATGCCACAATGGAAAATTCAAGGAGATTTAAAGGGATAGATATGAATAGAAGCGCTTCAAAAGGTGGTTTCATATCTAATATCATAATAAAAACTCTTAAAACTCGGGACATACGTGCTGTGGCTGATTTCCACTCAACAAAGCCCGGAAGTAATCCTGGAATTGAAAGTGTTTTCTGCTCAAAAAGTCCATGTTACAAGAGCTTTCTGATGGCAGAATACATTACCCAAGTTACATCATCTAAAATAATCTGCCATGAAGAAGCAGGGAAAATGTACAACGGAGCACTTGAAGATGAATGCAATCTGACGGGAATTCCTGCTATAACCTGTGAAGTGGTTTCAAGAAATGGCATGGTGGATGGAAAAAGTCCTGAAAGATCCTATTTGCAAATGAAATCCTACTTAAGATATTTTAAAATAGTCTAATCAACACTATTTTGAGCAAATATCCCAGTAACGTGATACAATGCCTTCTTATCAAAAACACGCTTTATTTTCTATTATAATTGCATTACCATTTATTCAGGATGTTTTTTATCTTTTTCTGGCTGTTATTGGCGCATCCATGATCGATATGGATCACCATGTGAAGAAAAAAAATCTTATGTTAATGGTTATTTTCGGAATGATTTTGTTAATTTTACTTTACATGCTTAAATTACCTTTTTTATTGGGAATTTCAATAATTACAATGGCATTTATCTTTCATATTTCTAAACATCGAGGATTTACACATTCAATTTTTGGAGCACTTTTGTTATCATTTCTGCTGGCATTTTTCGTTATAGGGCTTAATTCACTATTTAATGGATTTAATTTGGAAAGTAAGCTTTCAATAATTTTAATTTCCTTAATTTTAGGGATTATTGTTTTAAATAAGAAATTAATCCTACCATTCCTCGTTCTTACGCCCATAGGTATCATTTTAACACATAATGCTAATATTAATCCATATTATACCTTTTTAGCAATATTTCTTGGAATTATCAGCCATATAATGTTGGATTTATTCACTCCAAGTGGAATAAGTTTGTTTAATCCAGTTTCATCTAAGAAATTCAAAAAAAGTGCAGGGATTTTTTTATTTATTTTATGGATTTTTTTATCCTTCATTTTAATTTTCAAAACATAAAATGAATTTTTAAGATATATCATAAATATTTTAAAATTTGAAGTATTTTCATGCCTTATCTTGGAATTTAATTATAAATCCAGTTCCTTTATTCCTATTTAACTCTATAGTTCCATTTATTTGTTCAACAAGAGTATTTACAAGTTGCATACCTAAAGATTCAGTATTTCTAAAGTCTATTTCCTCTGGAAATCCAACACCATTATCAACTATATAAAGGGCATATCCACCATTTTCTGAGTATAAACCCAAAAGTATATCTCCTTTTTTCCCTTCTGGAAACGCATATTTTAATGAATTAGTTATAAGTTCATTAATAATAAGACCTAACGGAATTGCAGTATTAATACTCATATTTACTCGCTCGACATCCATTTCCAAATGAACTAACTTTTGATTAGTTACATAAGTCCTATATAAGCTGGTTAAAAGATTTTCAATGTATTTCCCAATATCCAAATTACTCAAATCTTGTGAATGATACAAATTTTCGTGCACCATTGCCATTGTATTTACTCTATTCTTTGTATCTTTAAAAGCCGCTAACGAATCAGGGTCTTTAATGGAATTTTGTTGCAGGTTAAAAAGAGAAGAAATAATTTGCATGTTATTTTTGACCCTGTGATGAACTTCTTTTATAAGTACATCCTTTTCTTTAAGAGATTTCATTAGCATGTTCTGTACTTTTTTACCTTCTTTAAATGTAATAATCTGGCGTATAAGTGCTAAAGTTATTATAATACTTATTCCCGCTGTAAAAACATAAATGTTGGATAATGAGTAGTAATAACTAATAAAGACTGTTAAAAATGCAAATAAAGTGGCTAATACTGGTACATAATTAAATAATTCAGATCTAAACAATGATCTAAACCTTGATAATGATTTTTCTATTTCTAATCCATAATCACTAACTTGTGTCATAGCTGCAAACCCAATGATAGAATAAGAAACGACAAAGATTAAATCCACAACACTTCCAGACTCATAGTTCCCTAACATACTTTCGAAGAAAAATCCGAAATCACTGGCTATCTTAAGACCAATACCTATAGACAGCAATAAAAATGGAAGACTTTTTGTTTTGGTTGATAAATTGAACATGAAATATACAAGAATAAATAATAATAATAAATCCATAAATATGTATCCCATGCTTATTGTAATACTTAAAGTGTCAAATTGATTTGTTACAACTGGCAGATTAAATATTATAATCTGAAGAATCAGGACCATGGCCATAACTATAATTAACGCGTCAAATATGTTTTTGTAATGTTTATAAGGTTCTGTGGGCACTGATTTAAGTCTAGTCATTAATATGAGCCCAATAGCAAAAAATGGATAGAAAAGTGTGTAAAAAACATCTGCAATTGAGGGAAACGGTTGAATTCCATAAAAAACTTCAAGTATTCCATATACAAAATCACCAGTAGCATATGAGATTTGAGCAACACCCAGCATCATCCATGCTATAAAATATCTTCGACCATATCTTTTTGAATAAAAAGCAGCATAGAACAACGCTGCTGCAACCACCAGATTAATCAAAGGGACTGAAAAATCACTGAAAACCGTTTGGGAACTTGATCCACTGAAAATAATAATTCCAAACAAATAAAGCAAAATTAAATATGTAAATAACAATGTACCTTTACCAATATATTTCTCAGTTATTTCAGCCAATTCAGCCACTTTTCCACCCCATATTTATTAAACGCCTTATTTTAGGAATAATAGATTATTAACTATGATATTCTCTTCATAATTCTATTTTCAGACACTTCTTCTTCAATTAATTTGTTATGGCTCTCTAAATCTATATTTTCACTAAAATTTTCAGTTATTTGATGGCCTGATGAATTTATTTCTATTAATTCTTCATTATTATCAAAAACACCTTTATAAACCCAATTCCATAATTTCAAGCCATTATCAGACATTTTTGTTAGATTCTTAACAGTAATCTTGTTATTTTCTTGTGTTAATGAACTTATGGACATTTTTATTCTAATTCTAAGGGCGTTGGGGAAAATACTGAAGTAATTATTTCCGCTGGTTAATTGGCTGTAAAATGTTTTATTAGCATATTTAATTGTCCCCTCCGGTGAAAAAACACATAAAGCATTCGTATCATTATCATCAAGATTTTTTCGGTATTCTTTATTGTCCTGTTTGACTTTATGTTCTTTAACAGACTTTTTCTGAAACACCGCCATGATTAAAGGATTATTTCCCCATGAATCCAGATGATTTAAACTTAATTCACATCCAATATCACAGTCAGATCCCTTTAATTTAAAATTAAATGAACTTATTATGTCTGTTCCTTCAAAAAAATTATTTATATCTTCTTCTTTAAACTCAAACTCTTCAAAAATGTTTAAATCTTCTAATTCCATAATATTTAACAATTCAAACATATCTAGAGCAGCTTTATTAAAATATAATATCAATCCATCTGAATTAAAGATTCCAACAGGGATAGGTATTTTTAAATAAACCTCTTTAAAGTCTATTTCACAATTATCATCTTCATTTAAATCTTTAATTGAATTATCCATCTCTTCTTTTTCTTTTGGTTTTTCAGATGATTTTACATTTTCAAATACAATACATACGCCTGCAAAATTTCCATTATCTATTCTAATTGGTAAAGATCTGTAATTTACATTGATTTTATTTTCATCATTTGTAACCAAATTGATCTGATTTTTTACTACAGTTCCTTTGTTTAAGGGCTCTCTAACTAAAATATCCGTGACATTACACCCATTCGACAATTTAACTAACTCATCGAAATTTTTTGAGATTGCAAATTCTTCTTCACATCCAATAAAGGACAATGAATTTATATCCATATATCTCAGATATCCGTTATTATCTACGATAATAATAGCATTTTTACCATTTTTAAAGTTTTCAGAAAGATTTTTGCCTGTTTCTATCAATTCTGAATCTAATTCATCAGAATCATTTTTAACGCTTTTTTCGGCAATTAACAAGGGATTTGTAATTAGATCGTTTTTAAATAAATTTTCAAATACATTTTTATTTTCTTCAGGGAATTCTTCAAGATTTTCATTTAAAGAAGTTTCTTCTTTTTTAATTTCATCCCCAGAAGATTTAATTCCATATTTAGAAAACACATTCTCAATTTTTTGATGTAAGTCTTCCTCATCATATGGTTTTACCACATAATATTCATAACCTACTTTTTTGGCACGTTCAATTAAGTCTTTACTATTATAAGCAGTTAAAAAGATTATTGGGACATCAAAATGCTTCTTTATATGTTCTGCTGCATCTATTCCATCGAATTCTCCTTTAACCTTAATATCCATTAGAACTAAATCTGGATTTATTTCATCTATTTTTTTACACGCTTCTATCCCAGAAAAAGCAAAATTAGGTACCTCATATCCCCAATTTTTTAGTAGCCTTCGGAGTCCTATTGCAGTTATGCCTTCATCTTCAACTACATAAATTCTAGCAGGCAATGAATTGCCTCCTTTATGCCTTTTAAAGTATAATTAATTACTAATAACCTTCTAAACATGTGATAGTTAGAACAATCTTACATTATGATTATATTCAATTAAAAGTATTTAATATTATTGATCTATTGTGACAATAGTAACAATAAAATAATTTAAAAAAAAATTAAATCTTAAATTAGATTTTATATTATTATAAAACAATTATTAATACTATATTTCAGATTCACATCAGTTTAAATATATTTTATTCATAAATTTAGTTTAATAAACTATTTAGTTATAATTAAATTAAAATTAATAATTAAATTATATTTTGAGAATTTATATTACACTAAAATAAATTTAAATAATTTAATAATTGTAAATATCTATTAGAATCATTAAAATTACCTTTAATTTTGTATATTTTTTCTTTAAATAAACTTAATAAACTGTAAAATGTTTGCAAGGTTTATTAAATAAATATACTACATTTAAATTCTCCAAAACCTTTTAGGAATAATAAAAATAATAAAAATTAATATATTATCATTAACTCTGAGTATTGACCAAAAATATCTACTAAAAGAAAAAAGAGGTAGGTTTATATATCATGTTTTATCATTATAATTACATGTTTCATGGTTAGATTTCTTAAGGTGATTTATGATTCTTCACGCATTAACCATGACAATTAGCCAGATAATCTAAAAATTATATCGTTTGCAATATTTAGAGGGGTTAATCAATGAATATCGTATTTAGAATATTTTATGCAATTGCATATTTTATCATACTCATTATAGAAATTATAAAAGCCACCTTTGACGTGGCACTAAGAACTTTGAATGGAAAAATCGAACCAGTGATAGTAGAAATTGATACTGAGCTTAAAAGGCCAATTTCCCAGGTTATACTTGCAAACAGCATAACTCTAACTCCAGGAACGCTTTCAATTGATGTAGATTCTGAAAATTGCGTTATAAAAGTTGCAACAATTGTTCCAAGAGCTAAAGAGGACATAATATCCTTTGAACCTTATATAAAAGGATGGTTAGAGTAGATAACAATAAATTACAAGGTGTTAAAATGGATATACTACAGATATCTGAATATATTTTAATAGCAGCACTAGCATTTTACGCAATTGCAACAATAAGAATTGCAACCAGAAAAACCATATCCATGGGAATTGTAGGATTGCTTGGTTTGAGTATAGCGGTGGCAACTATACTAATTTTAGTCAATAATATTTATGGAATAGCTTTTTGTAAAGATATAGCTTATGCACTGGTTATTTTAGGTCCAATTGGTACTATAGCGTTTTCAAAGGTTATAAGAGGATGGTAAAGTGGCAGATATAATTACTTTGATAAAATCAGCGATAATGATAATAGCAGCAGTGCTTATAGTCCTTACTGCATTTGGAATTATAAGATATAAGGACGATGTAGAAAGAATACTCTATGCCAGAGTTCATATGCTTGGTGTGGCGGATATGGCATGTATTGTAGCATTACTTGCCCTGGATGAGCCACTTTTAGCAGTTACATATTTCTTCCTTACACCTTTTGCATCCCATGCTATAGCCAATGCATATTATTATGGGGAGGAATCAAGATGATTGAATACATATTAATGATTGTAGCTATTTTAGGGGCTGTTATAGCACTTACTCAAAGAGATCTCCTTAAAGCTGCAATATTAACTGGAATTGCAGGAGCTGCAATTGCTTTCCTATTCCAATTTTTACTGGCTCCCGATGTAGCATTAACCCAGGCCATAGTAGGTACTGCCATAGTTCCAGTATTCTTTGCACTGGCCGTTAAAAAGACACGTAGAATGGAGGAAGACTAATTAGCACTTTAGAGGGATTATCATGATTTTAGACCCACAACTCGGATCATTCTTTACAGCAGGAGCATTGATAATAATAGGCTTATTTGCATCCATTTTCATTGATAACTTAATTAAAAAGGTAATAGGGCTTTTATTTATTGCAGATGGAGTAAATCTTTTCATAGTTGCAATGGGTTATAAAGCAGGTGGAATTGTTTACATTCTCCTTCCGGAAATGACTGTAGATTGGTTTGCTCAAAATGCAGCGTATCCCCTACCATTTGCTTTAGTTCTAACAAGCATTGTAATTGGAGCAAGTACGCTTGCTGTAATGCTCGGTTTAATAATAGTACTATATAAAAAACACGGATCCATAAAAGCATCAAAAATTCTTGGAGAGTAACAAGATGTTTCGAATAAAACACATTGGTATTCAAAATCACATTTACTGGTCCTTAAAGGAGGGCGAATTATGAATCCACTGATACCATTAATGGTTATAATTCCAATTGCTTGTGCATTGCTTTTAAATCTGCTTCATAAAAATGATCGGACAGTAAAAGTAATTGCAATTATCATTGCATTGGTTTTACCAATTATACCTTTAATTACAAGTTATGGTCCTCACTATTTCGGAGGATATGCCCCTCTGGTTGAAAATCCAACAATAGCACAAGGATTACCAGCATACATAACCGCTTCAGCTTTAAATGTATTCCACCCGGCCATAACATATTTATTTGGTAATGCTCAGAAGCTATTAGTATTTATATTGGGTTTAATTGCATTTTTATCCATATTAACATCGCTAAATGAAACAAAGAAACCATCAGGAGTATATGCATTCCTGATGTTCATGGGAGTTGCTTCAGTAACCGCAATTCTCCTTACAGATGACATATTCAACCTGTATGTTTTCTTTGAAATATTAGCAGTGACTCAAGTGGGAGTTGTAGTAGCATCAAAAATTAAAGGGAATTATGAAACTGCCTTAAACTATATGATTTTAGGAAGCATCGCTTCACCACTTTTATTACTTGGAGTAGCTCTCCTTTTAGGAGTTACAGGTAACGTTAACATTACCGATATAATCTATTCATTAAAAACTGGCCTTGTAGACCCACAAAACCCCGTATTACTCATGGCATGTTGTCTTATAACATTTGGATGGCTTTATGGTTCAGGGCTTCCACCATTCCACACCATAAAGTCAGCAGTATACAGTAAAGCTTTACCACATGGAGCTGCCTTACTTCAAGCATTCTCTGTGTTTACACTCGTGGCACTTGGGGTCATTATCTTTAGAATATTCTCATATTTGCCATTTTCAAAAGTATTTATAATAGCTATTTCACTTGCTGCAATGATACTAAGTATAACAATGGCATTAATGCAAACTGATATTAAAAGAATTATTGGTTTCCTTGCAGTTGGAGAACTTGGTTATATTGGAATAGGTCTTGGATTAGGAACAGCGATGAGTATAACTGCAGGTCTTTTCCAGGCTGTAAATGAAGCTATAATAACAGCATTCTTATTTATAGGGTTTGGTACAATTCTCTATAAAACTCGTGAAAGCGATATAAGGAAACTTGGAGGAATGATGGTAGAAGCTCCTAAAGTTGCACTGTTGGTACTTTTGGCAGGGCTTGCAATGGCCGGTGTACCCCCATTAAACGCTTTCCAGAGTAAATTAATGCTGATTCAATCATCTTTAGATGCAGGAATACCTGAACTCGGCATAATCATGATACTTCTAAGTATTGTGACTTTCATGACATTTATGAAGGCATTTTATGCCATTTACATGCGCCCTAAACCGCGTGATCTTGAAATTAAAAATGGAAGGATACCTAAAGCAACCATATTCTCAATGGTTGTATTTCTAATCGTGTGTATTATATTTGGTCTTTTCCCATCCATCGTGACCAATTTCTTACAGGTACTTGCAAATAGTTTGATATAACGATAATAGAGGGATTATATGAGCCTTTATGATATTATAATAAATAAAATTAAAAAAGTTCAGGGAGAAACTGAAAAAGATGAACCTGTAACCAGCATCATGGCTTCATCAACATTAGCAGCAGAAATAACGCTATTATCCTCTCTTTTAGTCGCAGTGATAATGCTAAGATTCCTTAACACTGCTCTGATGATATTTGTGGTTCTTATATTGATAGCTGCAGCAGTTTTTGCCATGCCAATAATGCCCAAATTAAAAAGAGAACAAAACGATTCATTAAATGGAATGGTATTTTATGTAATTTTGGCACTTGGTATTATTGTAACATTGTTCTACTGGGGGAGTCTAAATGTCTGAAGGAATAAGAAACCTTATTGCCAGTATTTCGCTGGCTTTATTTGCTGTTACATTATTTCAAGCAATATACGAATTTAAACAAATATTAAATCCCGGAATCAGTAATCTTTATAACTGGATAGGCCCAAACATTGCCCCTAACATGGTTACGGATGTAATATTTGACTTTAGAGGATATGATACCCTTGGGGAAGCTTTGATACTTGTAACTGCAGTTGTTGTTGTATTATTAATATTTGGAAGAGGAATGGTAGATCTTGGAGGAAAAGAAGAGGATGAGGAGGAAGGTAAATGAGTACAATCCTTAAATTATTCGTATTTCCAATATCCCTTATAATTATATGTTTAGGAATTAACACAATACTTGGAGGCCACATAACTCCAGGTGGAGGGTTTCAAGGAGGTGCAATGATTGCAGGAGGATTAATATTCTGTATTGTTGTTTACGGCCTTAAAGAGAGTCCTTTTAAGCTTTCCCATAACTTTTTAGCTTCACTTGAGAGTGCTGGGGCTTTGACATTTGTACTTTTTGGAGTTGCAGGCCTATTATTCTCAGGATTTTATCTATATAATTTAGGGGTCGATCTTTATGGCATAATTCCCCCTGCAATAAAAGGCATTTTTAATTATCCGGATCCAATAGGTGCTGGAATCATACCTTACCTGAACTTCGCAGTAGGTATTAAAGTTTTAGTAGGATTAAGTGCTGTGGTAATAGCTTTCTTGGAAAGTGATAAAATTATTGGAGAGAATGAACAATGATTTTCTACATCGGTCCAATGGCATTAGGATTATTAATGGGATTCATACTAGGGACACGGATTAAACCTGTTCCTGAAAGTAATTTAAAATTTGACAAAGAAGTTTATGCAATTGTTTTAATTGCAGCAATAGCAGTAGCATATTACCTTGGACCTTTCCCTTACTATAAAGATATTCCACTTGCATCAGGATTTGTTGCAGCTATTATTGGGATAATGATTGGAAAATTAACATTTGGAAGGTAAAAAAAGAGGAATTAATAGAATCATTTAATGTAATAAAGTCTGAAAAAAATCAATTTGAAGTTACAAGAAGTGTATTAAGTACACATAAATATATGCAAAAATATCAGAGGGCAAAGATCATGTTTTTATCAACTAATAAATGCGAAGGCATTGGAGAATGTATCAAAGAATGTCCGACAGGTGCAATAAGATTGATAGAGGGCAAAGCATTTAGCTGTATCACCTGCGGCGCTTGTGCAGAAGCATGTCCTAATAGAGCCATATTCAAAAACAAATATGGAGGATATGTTGTAGACAGGGCAAAATGTAATGCATGCGGAGTTTGCGAATTAACATGCCCCATAAATAACATCAAAATCGAAGGAGACATGGTAAAAGGAATCTGTTCAAGATGCGGATTATGCGCAGACATATGCCCGATTAATGCTCGGGTTGATGCATATGATCTGATTGAAGACCGCCAAATTAAACTCCTGGAAGCGCTGAATTTAACAATACAACCGCCTGTAAAAGCAAAGAAAGGGGAAGAAATAGCCCAGAGAATTAACGTGATTACCGATGCAGAAAAATGTGCCCTTTGCGGTAGATGTGAATATTACTGCCCAACAGATGCTATAATAGTTGATACTGAACCTGGAATCTGCACAGAGTGCAAAGTATGTGAAGATGTTTGTCCTGCAGAAGCCATCATAGATAACACAATAGATCCTGAAAAATGTACATTATGTCTTAAATGCGTTAAGGAATGTCCTAATAACGCAATGTATGTTGAAGATTTTAAGGTGAATATCAGAAAACCTGAAGAAGGAGAAAAGATTGATGGAACCATAATTTCGTGCCTGAACTGCGGTTTATGTGCTGAATCATGTGAACAAGGAGCCTTGAAGATAGTGGAAGGTAAACTACGCTATGACCCTTCACTTTGCGATGACTGCGATGATATGAAATGTCTGGATGCATGTCCAGTGGGTATTTTAAGAGAATCTGATGAAGATGAGCGCAGAATAAAAGGATATTGTGTTTCATGCGGTAGATGTGTTAAAGCTTGCGATCTTAATGAAGCAAGAAGCTTCCAGACTGTTATATGGGAAGGAAAAATATCGAAAGATTGTATATCTTGTGGTATATGTGCAGAGCAGTGCCCACGAGATGCTATAACTCTTAAAAGAGGTAGTATCAGCGTAGATCTTGGAAAATGTGCATTATGTGAAAAATGTGCAATTCACTGCCCTCAGGATGCAATTCCCCTAACCACCATGCGCAAAAAATCAATAAAAGACGGATTTGTATTTGTGGAAAATAAACTATGCATGAACTGTAAACTATGCATGAAAACCTGTCCAGAGGAAGCTATTTACGAAGATGAAAAAGGAAGACTTACTGTAGATGATTCAAAATGCATATATTGTGGTGCATGTAACAATGTGTGCCCTGCAAGAGCGATATTATTCGAAAGAGAATTTGAGGTATCACAATGAAAAATTTAGTTAGAATTATACTGGAGGGAACGTATAGCAACGTAAAAAGGATTATGTTCGCTTCAGACAGAGTAACCGACATGGAACTTCGAAGCAAAATCCTTGAAGGTCGAATTGTGCCTACAGATAAAGTCGCTGAAGAATCATGTATAGGATGTGCAGGATGTAAAAATGTATGCCCAACAGGCGCAATTGAAATGGTAAAACTTGATGAACCTGTTGAATTAATGGAAGGACTAATAAAAGAGGAAATACCAGTTATAGATAGCCTAAAATGTGTAAACTGCTATTATTGCCATGATTTTTGTCCGCTTTATGCTTTATTTGGAGAAGCAGGCACTATACATCCAAATGATGTTGGAGATGTAAATCCTGATGTAAGAGAAATGCTGGAAAAACCAGTTAAAATATCTGATGATAAACTGGCTTATATCGCCAAATTTCTCTCTGACACAGCAATATTAAGAAAAAGACAGGATCAAGAAAATTCAAAATAATTATTCAAAGAAATTAAACTAACCTTAAAAAGAGGGATGAATTTGGGTTTAAAATCATATTCAAGAGCAAGAGCCGTGCACGTAATGCTTGTATATACTGGAGGATGCAACGGATGCGATATAGAAATAGTAAACTGTATACTTTCACCAAAATACGATGCAGAACAATATAAAGTCTTTTTAACATGGAATCCGAGGGAAGCTGACGTGCTTGTCGTAACAGGGCCTGTTACAAAGCATGTAGAAGAGCCATTAAAAGCAATTTATGAAGCAATACCTGAACCTAAAGCTGTTGTTGCAGCAGGTGCCTGTGCAACAATGGGTGGTGTCTACAAGAACATTCATGGAGACATACCCTCTGAAGAGATATCAGGACCGGTTGATGAAATTATACCTGTTGCTGCTAAAGTTCCAGGATGTGCAGTTAGACCTGAAGATGTACTCTCAGGAGTAGTTGCAGCATTACCTTTACTATTAAATGCAGAATAATTTATAATAAATGAAGTCAGAGCTATTTTCTGGCTAAGGGGTGTCATTATGGATAATAATAACAAAATCACAACTCAAGTAATCGAAACAGAAGTTCCAATGGGTACTGTTCACTCTGCCGCTTTAGAACCTTACAGACTGCGGTTATTCGTTGAAGATGAAATTGTAAGAGACGCTGAATTAACAATAGGTGTTAATCATAGAGGAATTGAAAGAATAATGGAAGGATTACCTGTTGAAAAGGCAAATAGCCTTACAGAAAAAGTATGTGGTATCTGTTCCAATAGCCATATCTGGAACTCATGTCTTGTAGCTGAAAAAGGGCTTGAGATTGATGTTCCTCCACGTGCAGAATATATCAGAATTATCATGGAAGAACTGGAAAGATTACACAGCCACCTTCTCTACCTTGCCCACGGTAGCGAAGTACTGGGGCATGAAACATTTTCAATGAGACTCTTCTATATTAGAGAAACCGTTATGGAACTTCTCCGTATGATTGGAGGTAACCGTGTACAATATGGAGCTTCAATCATTGGTGGCGTAAGACCCAGATGTGAACTAAATGAAATGAGAATCCAGAAGATCAAAGAGGGTATGGACTATATTGAAGAAAAAGTTCTTGAATTTGCAGATAGATTCATTAGAGATCCAATGGTCATGTCCCGTATAAGCGGTATAGGAGCTATTACAAAAGCCGATGCTCGAAGATTAGCCACAACCGGCCCTACTCTTAGAGCAACAGGTATAGAAGTGGATTTAAGACGTGACATGGAACAATATGAACCTTTTGAATTCGATGTGATCACTCAGGATACTGGAGATGTTAAAGCAAACCTTCTTATGCGTGTCCTTGAAATCCCAGAAAGTATAAAAATAATTAGACAAGCCATTAAAGACCTTCCTGAAGGAAAAATAACAAACAGAAGCTGGGAAATGCAGGATACAGGCATTATAAGGAGTTACATCGAAGTTCCAAGAGGTAAACTTTATCACTCTTATAAAATTGAAGATGGGAGATTAAGAAATTCAATAATTAGGACACCTTCCATAACAAATATAAATACAATGGAGTTTGCATGTATAGGAACGCACATTACAGATGCACAATTAGCAGTAGTTCAATGTGATCCATGCTTTACATGCACCGACCGTGCGATACAAATAGTGGATCATCCATTTAGGAAAAATAGAATTATATAAGATCAAAGAAATCTGATCTCTTAAATTTATTTAAATAGAATTAACAGGAGAAATGGGAATGCAAATAGTGGATACTGATATATCAATGATTTTAATTTCGCTAGCAGCAGTGATTGGAACGTTAATCGTAGCGTTTGCAGTTAGTGTATGGCTTCCAGGTATTGAAAGAAAATTCGTTCAAGCAAGAATACAGCAGAGAGTCGGCCCTCCAATTTCAAGTCCCGGATTTATGGCCCCAATTAAATTCTTCTTTAAACAGGCAATGACTCCAAACTCTCCTATGCCCCAATTATACAATGCACTCCCTTTAATCAGTTTAATCATAGTGGTGTTTATATTATTATTCCTAATGCCCCAAATGTACTTTTTAGGTGCTTTAGCAAGCATTATAGCTGTTGTAGGGTTACTTAAAGTTGAAGAGATTATGTACATGTTTATGGGTTCACTATCAAAATCAGTGTTATCAGTGAATATGCCCTTTCCAGACCTTGTAAAAGGCGCTAAACATGTTGATGCAACAAGATCATTTATCGAAGAGATCAGTACCCTCAGAGCATTCCGTCTTATAGCATTTGGGTCATTCCCATTGTACATTGCGCTTTTCGTGCCTGTTGCAATGGCTAGAAGTATATACCTTAAAGATATAATTGCATTCCAACAGTTAAACGGGCCAGTACTCTTTACTGTAGCGGGAGCTATAGGTGCAATTGTCTATTTCATCGGTTTCATGATATTAATGAATGAATACCCATTTGCAATAATGAAAACCAAAGCAGATGTCATGGAAGGGCCATATCTTGAGTATATGTCCAAATATAGGGCATACACCTACATCACAAGAGGATTTCTGATATTTGTACTTGCAAGTCTGTTTGCAACAATGTTCCTTGGAATACCACCAAATATATTCAACCCAGGAATACTGGTAACAATTGCAGTAGCCATATTATTCCCTGTTTTTATGGCCGTTATGAGTGCATTTTCCCCAATATTCACATTCAGACAGTTTTATCCTGTCGTGGCAGCCACATCAATCTTAGGAGTGCTTGCAATAGTTGCAGCATTCTTATAACCCATTAATTTAATAAAAACATAATACATCAAAGGATTAGATAATATGAAATTCGTAGTAAGACCCCTCCACATTATAAGTGTCGGCGGATACATAGTTGAAGTTGATTTCCCTTACAGGAACATTATAGTAGTTAATCCTACACAGGAACCTATCAAAATCGATCTTCCAGTATTTACCACTGACTGGATTGACAAACAAAGAAAATTAGGGCTGGAAATTATTCCAACAAAGGATGAAGACTCGTTTTTAAGTACATTCAGAAAAGCTAAAGCTAAATTGGAAAAATTGAAGGCTGAATAATCTTAATTACAAACTACCTATCATTTTTTATTTTAATCAGATAAATGATTGATAACTAATAAAAACAAAAATATTTTAAAATTAAATCCTATTTATTTTCCATTCAAGGACTATGCACATTCAGTTCCCTTAGAATCCTATCCCTCTCCTCTTTAAGCGCTTCAATTACTTTTTCATCGCATTTTTTACTCTTTTCTAAATGGGCAATTGTAACTGTTATTGCTTCTAAATTAGCCTCATTCTGATTTACAGACATATTGAAAACCCCTTTAACTATCCATATTTATTCTATAATAGGTCTTAACACCTATTAAATCCTTTCATTTTCAAGTATCTTATGGGCAACCCTTAATGCAAGCGCTGCAGTAAGCAATATTGTAGGTAAACCCTGTGATCGGGGCGCTAAAGAGAGATCAGCAACCCATAAGTCTTTAGGTAACCATGAAGGTTTCATCGAACTAACATCTTCTGCTTTAAGAGGAACAGTACCACCTAAATGACCCCCATTATGTACACCATTAATATAAGGACCTGAAACACCGGCAGATTCCATAATTTTTTTAGCTACATCAACTGCTTCATTGAGATGAATATGATCCTCTTTTTTAATGGCTTTCTGCACTTTTCCATCAGCGAAAACTGCTCCCTCTTCTATATCTGCAAGTTTTACCATAATACCGACCCTATCCTCAATAGAAACATCCCGCCATGGTTTATGGAACCAGTGGGAGAGAATATCCAGATAAGGAGAGAGAATATAATCTTTATGTTTTGTATACCACACCATGGGAGGTTCTTTAAGCTGATTTGCCCCCTTAAGGACTCCACCTAATGTAAGAACTATATCTGCCCATAAGTTATCCTTAGCAGGCAATCCTGAGGCTTTTAGTATCTGCGCAGTACCAATTCCCCCTGCAGCTAAAACTACAATATCTGCTTTAATGGCTCTTGATTTAACAATAACTCCTTTTGCTTGACTATCTTCAATTATAACTCTTTCAACGGGTGACGAGGTATGTAGAACTGCACCTGCACGGATCGCATCATCTAAAAAGGCTCTGGAATCCCATCTTGCACCAGTAGTGCATCCAAGTTCACATAACCCGCATGATACGCATTTAACACTATCTACAGCTTTTGGAGTAGCTTTTGGTTTCAGACCAAGTTTTTCTGCAACTTCAAACATCTTTCTGGTGACTGGCCGCCATCTTTTAACTGGAAATTCAGCTATTCCAATATTTCTTTCAATCTCTTCAAATTCTGGTGTAAGATCAAGCCCTATTTCCTTTAACCCATGTTCTGCACGCACCATATTTCCACATGAAAGTACAGTAGAGCCTCCTGTTGTTATACCCCTCACAAGTACCAGATCATTTGATGAACGCATTGTATCCATCGGAGGAAATAGTCGGGTGATATTTTTCTCATTTCCTAAAAGGCCAGTCCTTCGCAGAGGAGATGCAAATGATAAAAGCCGTCTGAATGGTTTAAATGGTTTTCCTGCCTCCAGTATTATAACTTCATAGCCATTATTTGCTAATTCACGTGCAGCGGTTGCTCCCCCAGCACCAGTTCCTATGACTATTGCCCTCATACTTTTACCTCATTTATATAAGCTATACAATCTAATGCTCCTTCAGTAATCCTTTCTTTAAATTTCATGTTCATATTATTATTTAAACCACGGACTACACCTTCATCTGCAGCACTTAGAACCATACAGGCTTCAGGAGAATAATATTTAGATAATGCACATCTATTCACAACCATGATTATTTTTCCACCTTTATTTTTTATTTTAAATTCAATTCCAAGTATTCTGTATAATATCTTAGCCGCAGCTTCAAGATCCTCGAAACTGGTTCCAACTCCAAGTCTTCGGCGAGCATCCTGTCCTAATTGATAACCAACCTTAAACATGGCATTTCTTCCAAATTCAATAGCTTTTTCATATCCTAACACTTCAATTAATGCATTAACACGATTATTATGGATACTTGCCATTATAGATCTTCTTTCTTCCAGATTACCCCTTAAAATTTGGTCCTTTTTAATAATTTCTTCCATTTTCTCAGGCTTATGTTGCTTTAAAACATTATTCAAACCTGTTATTGTTTTTTCAGCCACATTATCAAGTTCTCTCTTTAAAATAAAATCTGGAAGCCAGAATGATGCAATTTTTAGTCTTATACTCATGATTGCACCTCAGCACGGCCATAATATAATATACTATCCGGTCTTAATCCAGAATTGTAAATAAATTTAATTACATCATCATAACGTTCAATAATTGCTTTTCGTTTAAGTTTAAGGTTTGCAGTCAAATCTTCACCTATAAATAAGTCATTTTTCAAAATTACCCATGCTTTAATTTCTTCTGGTCTTGAAAGTTTTTCATTTATTCTTTTAATGGAATTATCAATATCATTTAGATTTAATTCTGCTTTTTCCACCCATAAAAATGCGCTACAGTACGGTTTACTATCGCCAATTACCATTGCTTCATCAATTCCCGGGATACTTTTCAATAATCCCTCAATTTTGAGGGGACTTATAGTTTTTCCGTAGGAATTAACAATAATTTCTTTTTTGCGCCCGGTAATTACCAGATAACCATCAGGGGTTAAATGGCCAAAGTCGCCAGTACAAAGCCAGCTGTCTTTAAAAAGAGAATCTGAATCCCCCTTAAAATATCCAGATGTCACCTGCGGCCCTTTTATCAGTATTTCTCCATCTTTATCTATACAGATGTCAGTAGATGGAAGTGGTTCACCTACTGTACCTATCCTGTTCTTTCCAGATCTGTTTATTGTAATTAGAGGTGCTTCTGTTAATCCATATGCATTATGGATTTCAATGCCCATTTCATGATAAGATTGAAGTAGAACATCGCTTATTGGGGCCGAACCAACAATTAACTGAGCACATTTATCCAGACCTGCTTTTTTAAGAATCTGTCTTTTAATTAATTTTCCTAAGGTTTTCTTTAAAAATCCGCTGGAATTAAGGTAAAATTTGCCAATTCCGGACTCCAAAACATTACACCATACTTTTTCGTAAAAACGGGGTACTGAAAAGAAAATTTTTGGTCTTACTTTTGGAAGAATTTCTCCAAGATCCCCAAAATTTTCTAAAAAATATAATTTTAAAGATGCAGGAGCATAATAAGGAGAATATATCCCCATAATTCCTTCAACCACATGATTCATAGGGAGAAATGAAAGATAAGAAACTTCATTAATTCGATCCTTCCATGGAGGCATTGAAGCAATAAATTCAGCCATCCAACGTAGATTTCCATGATTGAAAACTACACCTCTTGGTTTTCCAGTTGTTCCGGATGTATATCGGATGGTGGCAGTATCATTGAAGTGTACAGGTGCATTAGTTATATTTTTTTCATTTTTGCCCATTTTCAGGAATTTATTCCATGGAATTATATGAGATGGAAGATTAGTTTCCTCATGGCAGAAGGAAACTATAGGAATTTCTAGTTCAAGTTTTTTTAATTGATTAATTATGTCAGGAGTACCTGCAAAAAGAACATTTACTTCACTATCAGCCAGTATTTCTTCAATTTCATTTAATGGGCTGGTATAATAAAGTGGAACGCTCACAGAACCGTTTAAACCAATTGCCATATCTATGGTTAAATAACGTGTGCTATTAAATCCTACAACTGCTACTCTATCTCCCTTACTGATTCCTAAACTTTTAAGTGATTTTGTAGCACTAAGTATGTCCTTATAAACGTCAATTGAATTCTTCTTTTTAAATTCTTTCTTTATCACATCATAATAATTAACGGGTTTGCTGCTGCTTTTAAGCCGGAATAGGGCCTGTTCATGAACAGTACGGTCAGACCTGTGGAAAAATCCATAATAGACTGCAAATTCCAGGATTTTAGGCATTAAATCCTGCCATCTATAATTATAGGACCCAAGTAATTCATCCGTATTATCTCTTAGATAATCCCTATTTTCATTGAAGTAAGGTGAAAGTGTATTCATAGTTTCAAGCAATCTGGAAGTTCCTTTTCCAAATAGATGGCCAAAAGATGCAAATTTTTGGATAATAGAACTACTTGATGACACATATATTGGATCATTTAGTTTGAGATTGAGATTTTCCTGACTCCATACTTTAACAAATTGAATCAGCTCTTTTACTGTAGGTAATGATTCTTTAGGGGCTGTTAAATGAAAAGTTTTATCTGTGGCCCTTTTATCAAATGTTAATTTAACTACAGCATCTGCAACATAATCTACTGGCACCAAATTAATTTTCATTGCTGATGAAACTGGAATTAGTTTTAATTTTCCATTTAAATAAAGTCTGAGAGGTACATAAACCGTGTTAAATGTTTTTATATATCCTGTGGATGATTCACCGACAATCATGCTCGGACGAAAAATAGATACATCAAATGATGATTTCTTTACTTCAATTTCGCTTTCATACTTGGTTTTTTCATAATCACTTAAAAATCCGTACTTTGGTGTGAGAGAATCTTCAGAAACTGTACCTTCTTTACCCCCCGCCACATATGCAGTGGATATATGAGAAAATCGCCCTAATCCATGGTTTTCATGTGCGAGATGGGCCAATTTTAGTACATTTTGGGTTCCTTGAACGTTGGTTTTTTCAAGTTCTTCAAGGGTAGCTTTCAATCTCCAGTCTGCAGCAGTATGGATTACATGAGTAACTGTTTGAACCAGATCATCATATTCGCTTTTTTCCAATCCAAGATCATTTTTAGTAATATCCCCATTTAATACCTGAATTTTCTTATCCATTTCCTGTAAAAGCTCTGGAAACTCCCACCAAGATCTGCGTAGTCTATTTACAGCATCTTCTTTATTTTTACCCCTTACCAAAGCTATAATATTATCATCGTGATTTTTAAGGATATTTAAAGCAATTTGTGTGCCTAAAAAACCATTTGCACCAGTAAGGAGTATAATATTACTCATTTTCTCACTTTCCAGCCATATTTTTGGAGAAAATTCTTTAAAATTTCAGGATTTTTATTGGCTCGATTAAGATGCTCAATAATTCCCTGTTTTAAAAGATCTTGTTGAATTCCAGGGTTTTCGAGTAATTCATCCACCTTTTGCCTTAATTTATCCCAGATTTCAGATGACATATAATCTATCAGATAATCTCCCAATCCGAGTTCTCCATAAAATCCTCTAAGACGTGTGTCATGTCCTATGGCTATCTGGGGGATTTCACCCTCAAGAGATAAAACTCCTGCATGATAACGTGAAGTTACAAGAAGTTCAAGGCTTCTTAGAATGCTTGTCATCTCAGATGCATTATAATTTCTTGATGAGTATATTTTAGCCATTTCAGGATTTTTCATCCTTTCTTTTATGCACTTTGCCAGTGGTTCGTCCACCTCTTCCATGCAGATTAATGCTACATTTTTACCATGTTTTTCAATGATTCTATCTGCTCCCTGGGCCCATTTAAGAGCAAGTTCTTCACTTTTTTTAATTCTATCCTTTGAACGGGAGAAATAATAGGGCCATTTATACTGATTTTCCTTTTTGCCCCATGGACGCATCACCACCGGCCACAGATAAAAATCAACTGGCGCCAATCCGACAACACTTGAATCCTGACCTGGCCAACTTTCTTTTAAAATATTTCCATCTTTTTCTTCTGTTTTAAATGTAAATGCACAGTCGGCTGTTACATCTATTGGAGCAGTGACTCCAATTTCTTTAAGCTCTTTTGCTGCCATTCCAGTCCTTGTTACAATTAAATCAGTTTTACTGGCTTCTCGCTTGACTAACCACCTGTTAAAATTAGATAAATGCCCCACATCCACTGCATATGCTAAGCTTGGCTTTTTAAAATTGCTTGCACACCTTGTGCCCCATAGAAACGCCCAGAGAAGTGCTGATGTCCATGTATCCATG
This sequence comes from Methanobacterium sp., assembly GCA_030017655.1. Lineage (NCBI taxonomy): Archaea > Methanobacteriati > Methanobacteriota > Methanobacteria > Methanobacteriales > Methanobacteriaceae > Methanobacterium > Methanobacterium sp. The sequence continues at coordinate 111,453 of JASEIM010000002.1, forward strand.
TAACAGCTACCTTCAACTAAAATAAGAATGTCGTGTTCTTTAACCAGTCTTCTTATATCAAAAAAGAATATTGAGGCAATTGGCGCGATTTTCAAAAATCCATCTTCCTTAAGATACCGCCTTAAATTAGCTTCATTTAATGTGGGAACAGTGATAAGAGTTTTAGGACCTAAAATTGACCTTACATCCTCTATTATAGAGAGTAATCTTGCTTCAGATCCTGTATTATTGGCTCCATTGTAGCCCAATAACAAAACTTTTGGATTATTTTTCATGAATGATCCTCTTATAATTTTTATTTTTCAAGATGTTTAAATTTTTACAGCATCTAAAATAAATTTAGAATGATTTGAAATCCTTTCCAAGGCCATTTCCATGAAATTTTCGTCACTCTCTTGATAATTCAAGACAAAATATTCGAAATAAAGGAAAATTGCAAAGTAAAAATACTCACGTGCCATTAATTTTGGATCTACGGGTTTAATGGATCCTTTTTCCATCATTTTCTTGAAAGTTTGCTCCCATGCAATAAGTGGGACTTCTAAAAGCTCCCTTTTGAAGAACTCTCTTATCTTTTCGTTGTGGTAGAGTTCTATTGATATAATTCTCCAGATTTTTTCAATCTTTGGTACACTCATTCTTTCAATAAATGCCTTTGCCCCTACTTCAAAAAACATTTCTGGTGTTTCCATTAATTTCTCCATTTCTTCCTCTGGAGGGCTGCTACTTGCTAATTCCGATTTGAAATAGTCAATTATGGCATCCAGAATTGCTTCTTTGCTTTTATAATGATTATATATCGAACTTTCCCTTATTCCTACTCCTCTTGCGATTTCACGGACTGATACTGCATTGAAACCTTTTTTTGAAAATAAATCGATAGATACATCAAATATTATTTCTTTTGTAGGTTTTTTTGATGTTTGATTTTTCATGATAATGACTCCAATAAACTAACGAACGTTAGCTTCTTGACTATACTTGTATCACCTATAGTATATAAAGCTAACGAACGAACGTTAGTAAAAAAAATTCAAAAAATAATTATTATAATTAAATAAATGATTTATCATGATATTGGGGCTCTTTTGAAAAATCAATTTCTAATGTACAATATTTACCGATATAATCACTTAATTTTCTATTAAGTCACGTTTACGTCCTTTGCCCTTATCTTTCCATACATACTCAATGATTTCAAAGTACAACACATCATTATTCTTTTCAATAATATAATAAGCATCCATAAACTTTTCATCTAATTCGCTCTCATGAATCTTTTCATTACTGATCCATTATTTTTATCAAATACATAATTTCCAAAATCTTTAGAATCTCTATCAATAACATCATTTAGAGGTTCTTTATACTTATCCAGACGTAAATCAACATTAAAACCATTATTTGATTAATCAATTTACCCGGATAGATATTTTTGTCATATAGTTTTTTTCCTTGCTAAATATTATTCTGTAATTAATTAATGATCATTTCTCAATGAATTCACGTTTTATACTCCAATATTTGATTCCAGTTTCATTAATCTTAAATAAGAGGATAATTCTAAGTATTTACGGTGCAGATTAATGAGAAGAAATGATAAAGAAATAAAAGACAAAGAAACCATTCTATGGATACTGAAAGAAGCTCAAGTATGTAGAATTGCACTTTGTAATGATAATAAACCTTATATTGTACCAGTGAACTTTGGTTTTAAAGATAACTGCCTCTATCTCCATTCAGCATCTGAAGGACAAAAAATAGATATTCTAAATAAAAACAATAACATTTGCTTTGAAGTGGATATTGAAAATGAAGTTGTAAAGTCAGAAATAGCATGTAATTGGGGAATGAAATACTACAGTGTGATTGGCTTCGGAAAAGCACATTTTGTAGAAGATGTTAATGAAAAAAAGGAAGCTTTAGATATTATAATGCAAAAATACAGTGATAATGGATTATTTGAATATTCCCAAAATACTCTTAACAAAACAGCAGTAATTAAAGTGGAAATAACAGAATTAACCGGAAAAAAATCAGGATACTAAGATGATAAAATGATACTGATAATTTTAGCTCATCCAACAAAAGAAAGCTTTAATCATGCTATTGCTGATTCTGCAGTTCAAACTCTAAAAAATAATGGGCATGAAGTTATTTTTCACGATTTATATGCCGAAAAGTTCGATCCAATCCTTTTAAGTGAAGAAATCCCTAAAGAAGCAGAATTAGATCCAATTATTGAAAATTACTGCAAAGAAATCTCGGAGGCTGATGGAATAATAATTATTCACCCAAACTGGTGGGGACAACCCCCTGCAATTTTAAAAGGTTACGTTGACCGTGTGATACGTGCAGGAGTAGCTTACGAGTTTTTGGAAGGCGATAGTGGTGAAGGAGTCCCAAATGGTCTATTAAAAGCAGAATCCGCGCTTGTATTCAACACGGCGAATACTTCAAAGGAAAGAGAAATGAATGTATTCGGAGATCCATTAGAAACTATCTGGAAAAACTGTATTTTCGATCTCTGCGGTGTGAAAAACTTTTACAGAAAAATGTACAGAATTATTGTCACAAGCACTCCTCAGGAACGAGAATTATGGTTAGAAGATGTGAAAGAAACTGTTAATAAATATTTCCCATCCATGAACTGAAATACGAGGTTTTTAAATGGCAGAACTTCCCGAAATTTTAATTTTAAGCAAGCAAATGAATAATGAATTGAAATCAAAAAAGTTTGAATCTGTTGATGTAATTCAGGAAAAATGCCTGAACATGGAATCAGATAATTTTAAAAGGCAAATAATAGGAAAAAGCATTGAGAATATATATAATAAAGGAAAATGGATCTTTTTCAAGCTTTCAGATGGTTATAACTTGCTGTTAAATCTTGGAATGGGTGCAGATATACTGCATTATACAGAAGGGGAATTTAGCAGTGAATATCAATGCCGTTTCAATTTCGGTGATAATTCAGGATTTACATGTAAATTCTGGTGGTTTGGACATGTTGAATTAATAAAAGATAGTGAATTAGGAGAACATAAACCAACAAAAGATATTGCAATCTCCCCATTGGATTCCAAATTCACTCTGAACTATTTTAAAAGCATTTGCAAAGGTCGTGCAGGGGTCAAAAATTTATTATTAAATCAAAGGAAGATCGGAGGTATTGGAAACGTTTATGTTCATGATATTCTTTTTAGGGCAAAAATACATCCACAAGCACCCATTAATACCTTAAATAATTCCCAAATTGATAAATTATTTGAAATTATAAAAGAAAATCTGCAAAAATCCATGAATACAGGTGGATTGATTTATGAAAAGGATTTCTACGGAGAAAATAATGGATTTTCTCGGGATGACTTTTTAGTGGCTTATAAAGAGGGAGAAAAATGTCCAGATTGTTCTTCAATCATTGAAAAAATTAAAACTGGAAGTACATCCTCCTACATTTGTCCAGAATGCCAGAAATAAATTTATTTGAATGAAAAAGAATAATAAATTATACTTAATTTAGTTTAATGATAAGTGATTGGAATGGGAGAAATAGCATTAACTATAAAATCTGAAAATAAGCCAGGTGTTTTAAGAGATATTACTGACTTAATGGCAAAATGCGGAATGAATATCACTTATACTCATCTTTTTGTAGAAAAAGACGGCTCAGCTTCAGTATATATGGAGATTGAAGGAGTCAGTGATTCTGATGAACTTACAAACAATATCAGAAAAGTTAAAGCCGTAACAGATGTCCAAATTCACCCCTCATTATCTGAAATATATGGAAAGAGAATTATAATAATCGGCGGGGGCGCACAGGTTGCTCAGGTAGCTCATGGAGCAATCACAGAGGCAGATAGACATAATATAAGGGGAGAACGAATTAGTATAGATACAATACCTCTTGTTGGTGAAACAGAACTTTCAGATGCGGTTTCTGCTGTTGGAAGGCTTCCAAGAGTTGGTGCACTGGTTTTAGCCGGATCACTAATGGGTGGTAAAATTTCAGAAGCCGTTGAAGAAGTAAAAAAGGAACATGGCGTGATTGTAATCAGCCTTAACATGCCTGGAAGTGTAACCCAAAAAGCTGACCTTGTTGTAACAGATCCTGTTCAGGCAGGGGTAATGGCTGTTATGGCTGTTGCTGAAACAGCTATTTTTGATATAAAAAAGGTAAGACACGCAAAATTTTAAATTTTGCGGTTCAGAAAAACGATGCTTTTCTTCAAAAAAAGATATTTTAAATATATTTACTGAATTATTTAAGTTAACTCATTTCAATTGCTCGAATTAACTTACTTGCAGCGTTTTTTAGTTCAGGATCCTTGATTTCTCCGCTTTCTCTTATTTTAAGGGCCATTGTAAGTACTTCTCTTACATCCTGGGGTTTAAGGTTTTCAGCCATCTCAAGATAGGTCTGATCCATATCTTCTTCTACTTTAACTTTTTTTGCATCCATTAACTGCAACATTACCTGGCAAGCACCCATAATGTCGCCGCTTTCTGCATTCAACTCGCATTTTTCATATAGCTCTTTAGACTTAGCATCCATTTTAACACCAATATATATAATTGTTGTTCAATGGATTTATAATTAGTTATTATAATATTAAATAAATTATTATAAATTACTTTTATTTTCTTGTAAAAATAATATCCAGAAATACTTTAAAAAATAATCAGAGCATTATTATCCTAATTCACAAAAAAATAAATTTAAAATTAAAAATAAGATAAGTACCCTATACTAATTTCAAAAAAATCATGATTTATAGGGATTAAAATATTAAAACATCTCTATAGCTCTTATTAACCTGTTTGCAGCATTTTTCATTTCCGGACTTGCACTGGGACTTTGTCTAATTTTAAATGCCATTTTAAGGACTTTAGGAACATCTTCAGGCTTGATTCTTTCAGCCATTTGTATGTAGGATTCATTTGGATCCTCCATTTCCATGAATTCTGTGTCTATATCGCCTTTTTCCATTTCTTCAAGCATAACTTGGCAGGCACCCATTCCCTGAGTAGCAACATCCTTATCTTCACATTTCCTAATTAATTTTAAAGCATTTTCGTCAAGTTCCATCTTTTCTTGTGCCATTAATATCACCACTTACTTATATGATCTTCAAAGGATTTATATTTAATACATATTTTAAAAAAAGTATTTAAAATGAAAATAGCCAGATAAAATAGAACATCCAAATTTTTGTTCTATCAAATACGAAAAATATTTTTATCACCTCTTTTAAATAATTTATTTAAAGGTAATGGTGTGATTTAAATGGCCAAAGATACTGACATTGATAAAGAGTTTGAAGCTCAATTAAAAGGTAAAATGGGCTGGAAATGCTCATGTTCACTGGATATTATAGATAAAGAATCCACACTCCGGACAGTTACATGTAAAAATTGTGGAAAAGTATTTAAAACGAATAGAGATACTGAATATTGTTTTAAATGCGAAAAAAAGCATTAAATGGTGAGAATATGGTAAAAGTAGAAATTGAACGATCTATGTGTATATCCTGTGGAAACTGTATCGATAACTGTCCAGAATACTTCGAATTTGCAGATGATGGATTTTCAACTCTTAAAGGGGGAAAAAGGGTTGGAGATAATGATGAACTTGAAATAGAAGAGGCAGGATGCACTGTAACTGCAGAAGAAAGTTGTCCCGTATCAATTATACATGTTTATGAATAAAGGAGGTTGAAGAAAATACTATTAAATCTACGATTTAATGCCTCGAAAATCTCCGATTTTCGAATTATAAGTATTTTCTGAACCCCAAATCGAAGCTGACAAAAACGAAGTTTTTGTCGGTTCAAAATTTTCAATTTTGAAAAATTTGGAGGAATATAATATGGAAGAACTAGTATCCAAAGTTTTGAAAGTAGAAGATTTAATAGACTACCAGGAAGGCTCTGTTGTAAGCCGTGAAATTATAAGAAAAGATACAGGAACAGTAACCATATTTGCATTTGATAAAGGAGAAGGTTTAAGCGAACATACCGCTCCATTCGATGCAATGGTTCAGATAGTGGATGGTAAGGCTGAAATCACCATTTCTGGCAATAAAAATGTGCTTGAAAAGGGAGATATGATAATAATGCCTGCAAATGAACCGCATGCACTTACAGCTCTTGAAAAATATAAAATGGTTCTGACAATGATACGATCATAAACCTATTTTTTTATTCATAATACTCGCAAATATCCACATATTCACATTTTTCGCATTTATTTTTAAAAATCTTAAATTCTGGCATTTCCTGCCTTTCAAACATTGTATTTATCGAATCAAGTACGCCGAAAAGTTTATTGTGTAAAATTGAGTTTATTACAACTGGTCTTCGCTCGCCTATTTTTGTATAATTAATAAAACCAACGAGAACTTCTTTATTTAATTCATAATCTATTAAAAGGGCATATGCAGCAATTTGGAGGGCATCTGCAAGCCATACACCGCCACCTGGAGGAATTCCTGTTCTGGTTTCAACTGGATAATAAATTCCATTTATTATTTCTATTTTACCAATTTTACCGGTTAAATTAAGCTCTTCACTTTTTAGGGGAAATTCCAGAAGGGATTGTGGAAAAAACATTTCCACAATTTCCATTCCCCTCTTATCAGTATTTTTAAGAACTTCCTTTATTTTTAAAGCCATGAACTGGGATTCCAGTTTAAAATCTTCCTCTAAATCATTGCATAAATCGTTTAAAATTAAAGAATCAATTTCATCCATCTTAGAATACTTATTTGACACATTTTCTATAAATTGAGGAACTTCATTGAATAGAATATCAAAAATTTCTTCAATTTCAATATTATCCTTTATATTCCATGTATTTCGTTTTGTGATTTCTTCAAAACCCCTCCTTATTTCCTGTACTATTTTTCCAGCTATCATTTCCTGTGTCTGGATACTATCTCCATGTAAATGTTTTAAATATAGTTTAGCAGGGCAGTACATGTATTCTGATATTGAAGAAACGCTAATCATTTACTAAAACTCCTTTATCTATTTAATAATAAACAGGATAGTAATTTAGCTGTATTTAGGTATATTAATTTAATATTAATTTTTACAAAACTCATATAAATAGATATAGGTTTGTTACTGCTCTCTAAATAATGTAAAAGCTCGTAAAAATATCCATTTCATGCCCAAAAATATTCATATATTTTAGATTAAAAAATAGGTAATGAAACGTTTTTTTTTATAGGGCATAAAATATTTAATAAAGAAAATTAAATTTCAGTTAGCTATTCAGATTCCTTGATCTCTTTTAGTATATTATAATAGAAATTCATAAATTCGCTAATATGTCCCCGCATATACCCTATATCGTCATATTGTTCTTTTGAAGGTTCCAATCTCAATACAATGAAAAAATTCAACTTTCTCTTTTCATCAATAAAAGCATGTTCGTCATATGTAGATAACTTACTCTCAATTTCACTTTTCCATTCTTCAGGTGATGTGTTATCTACAAAGCAAAGATCAAAACCTTTCTCCCCATAGCAGCCAAGATATTCTAACATACCTATTTTTATGTTTTTTATTACTATTAAATTATTACGTGCATAACAGTCTATTAATATAAATATACGTGGAAAATCCCCATCATATCAAAATAAAAAAAATAAAGATAAAAGACTGTGAATTATTATTCCTCTAAAACCCGAATAAATAGAGTATCATTTCTTACAAAATCAAGTGCATTAATCTCTTTTACCGCATTCTGCATGTTTTTTTCCAATGCTTCATGCATCACCATGAAAATAGGAACTTCCTGACCTTCATCTCTTTTTTTCTGAGTAACTGCTTCTATACTAATATCATAACTGCTCAAAATACCTGAAATTGTGTGCAGTACACCTGGTTTATCAACTGCAGTAAGACGCAAGTAATATTTTGATTTTATGTCCTCAATGTCCTTTATCTGTTTAACCTCAGTATCAGTTGGGCCATAGATGTTTTTTCGCTCCATGTTTTCCATTATATCAAGGCAATCCCCCACAACAGCGCTCGCTGTAGGCATCATTCCTGCTCCCTGTCCATACATCATAACAGGACCTACAATGTCCCCTACAATATAAACACCGTTAAATACATCATTAACAGATGCCAGGAGATGATTTTGAGGTATTAATGTTGGATGAACCCTTACTTCAAGTTCTCCTTCTTCAATCCGTGAAATGGCCAGTAATTTTATGGAGTAACCCATTTCGTTTTTGATAAACTCAATATCTTCCTGTTTTATTTTACTTATTCCTTCAACATGGAATTTATCCTGTTCAACATAAATTCCAAAGCCTAAAATGGTGAGGATAATTAATTTCTGGGCAGTATCATGTCCTTCAATATCAAATGTGGGGTCCTGCTCTGCATATCCCTTTTCCTGAGCTTCACTCAATACATCTTCAAAATCAAGGCCTTCCTCTGTCATTTTAGTTAAAATATAATTTGCTGTACCGTTGATTATACCATAAATTGATTGAATATGATTTGCGCCCAAGCTTTCGTTTAATGGCTCAAGTAATGGAATTCCACCACCTACGCTTGCTTCAAAGCAGATTCTGACGTTGTTTTTATTTGCGGTTTCCAGAATTTCTTCCCAGTGCTTTGCAAGCAGTGCTTTGTTTGCTGTAACTACATGTTTTCCTTCTTGCATTGCCTTCAAAATAAAGCTTTTTGCAGGTTCATAGCCCCCAATAAGCTCTATAACTATGTCAATTTCCGGATCTTCAAGAATATCATTCACATCAGTCGATAATATGTTTCTATCAATCTCAACGCCCCGATCTGTTTCTATGTCCAGATCAACAACTTTTTTAAGCTTTATATTTGTTCCAACTTTCTGTTCCATAAGGTCTAAATTTCGATTAAAGGTTTCTACAACCCCTGCTCCTATTGTTCCAAACCCAATAAGCCCAATATTGTAAATATCTTTCATTTTAATCCTCCCTATTAAAATTCAATTAGAATATCTTTAAGATCATCCTTTAACAGTTAAAATTTCTAATTTTGGCACGAATTACTATAATTCTTTCAACTATTAAAATTTTCATTTTAACGCCGCAAAAACGGAGTTTTTACGAGTTTTATATATTCGCCGATTGATTCTCTCGTTGTGCCAACTACAAGCCTTATTCTTTCATTTTTTCCCATAATTTTTTCCAATTTACCTTTTGCTATTATTTTTTCCCTATCCTTTGCCTGTCCAGAATATGTATGGGTAAATGAAGCTATTTCAGTTATATCCACCCCATTGCCCTCTAAAATATTGACATCTTCGATTTTATAGACTGCCGGATTATCAAAGGATGCTATTGAGTCCTTTACCTTGCATTCAATGGTTGCATTGCCTAGAGATTCATATCTTTCATCCCCATATTTTCCTTTAATCTCATCCCATTCGCGGGTAGCGAGAATGTCGAATAGAGTTCCATCAATGACACCTCTATTGTTTTTACGCTTTTCATACCATTGAAACTCTTCATAACTTAATGATGAGTCTTTAATTCTTTTTTCATATAATTTCATCCAGTATTCATCACTTATACTCTTCAGTGCAGTTCTATCCTTAATTTCACCAAATGTATCTCTTGCCTTTCTATGATTTTTAAGGCCATAAATAACAAAATCTAAATCAGAGACAGCAGGATCATATAAACCAGGTAAAATTGATCCTGAAATTCCCATTTTTGAATAGGGAATATCTGCATATTTATGGAAAATATCTGCTAACTTTACAACTTTTTTAAGCAAATCATTATTATCAGTACTTTCCATTATCTCTTTAAGACGCTTTTCTGGCTTTAAAATCTCATGAATTTTGTTCAAAGGCACGCCCATCATTTTAACGCCCTTAATATTATCATCATAAAGATATTCTGGATGATTACTGCTTAAAAAGTCATAAGCCTGTCTTGTATCTACTTTAGTATATCTCTTGCCATTTTTTGACCTTTCACCATTTGGATCTGGAATATATCTTAAAAATGACAGTATTCTGTCTTCCGGATGCAGATATGAAGTGGTGGCAAAGAACAAATCATCTTCAGTATGTATGAAATCTCTGGTCCTGGCTCTCATAAATTTATTTAATTGCACAACACTATAAATAACTAACAATAAAATATGCAAAAATTCATCTTTTTAATATAATTTTTTAAAGATGTGTGAGTTTTAATATGATAATCACAAGATTAATGCCTGATGAAGACCTTAAAAAAGGCATAAACAATATTATTAAATCAAATAACATTAAATCTGGAGTTATAATTAGCATTGTGGGGAGTTTGAACTCCGCTACATTAAGAATGGCAGATGGTGGAGTTAAAGCTTTTAAAGGACCATTTGAGATTGTTTCTGCCGAGGGGACAGTGGCAGAAAATGGAATCCATGTCCATATAGCGATTTCAGATAAAGATGGGCGTGTCACCGGAGGCCATTTACAAAAAGGTTGCATGATCAACACCACAGCAGAAATATGCATCATGGAGACTGAATCATCCCTGAAAAGAGTATTTGATCCAGAGACAGGCTATAAAGAGCTTGTTATTGATAATAAAGATAATGAGTGAAATAATGAAATATAAGAAATTAAAGAAAAAACTGCTTTATGATGGAAGCCAGATTGCGCCAGCGTGGGCATTTAAGGAAATTGGAGTTAAAGGATCAAGTTTGGTAGCATGGATAGGTCCAATGGAAATTAAGCCAGAAGAGCTCATAGATTACGAAGATGTCGGCCTTGAAATTAGATCTGATGAAATGATGCATTTTATAATAGAACATTTTGACATCCAGCCTGCAGACATAAAAACCTGCTATCACCGGCAAAGAATACTTGTAATGATTGTTAAGGACATCTTAAACGAATCATGCATTGCAACAAAACGTAGCGGTGATGATCTGTATTTTGAAGGTAAAAAATTAAGCGTGTCAATAGCAACATGCTCCAACAGCAGCATGAAGATACATTTCGGCATGAATATCACAGATAAAGGCACTCCTGATGATGTGAAAACAATAGGAATTTTGGAATGTAATAAAAATATGGATGATAAAAAAATTCATTCTCTAATTGATAAAATTGCCGAAAGTTATATTAATGAAATTAAATCAATTGAAGAAGATATAACTAAAACCAAGGTTTTTTAAAATATTGAATATAAGCAGCTGAAAATTCAAAATAATACATATTATCTTATATAAATTAAAAAAAATAGTTTAGAAGGTTTAAAAATGAAAATAGTAATTAATGGAATTCATGCTAATTTAAGATTCTCATCTGCACATATGATCCCCCTCCACGAATCATGCGGAGGAATACATGGGCATTCTTACATTGTTGATTTAGTTATCGAAGGGGAAAGAAGCGGAGAATTTGGCTTTGTTGTCGATTTTAAAAAAGCAAAAGATATTGTAAGGACCATCTGCTCAAAACTCGATCATAAAGTTCTTATTCCATGTAAGAGTGATGTTGTTGAATTTACAGGGAAAGATGAAAACTCATTAGAATTTATGGTTGGCCAAAAAGAATATAAGCTCCCATTAGAAGATTGTTGTCTTTTACCACTTAAATCCACCTCTGCTGAGGATCTGGCGGAATATTTTGCCGAGGAAATATTTAAATATTTAGAAGAGACATATAATAAAATCTCAAGAGTCCAGATTTGTGTTAATGAAGGTATTGGACAGGGCGCCTATTTCGATAAGTCTAAATAAGATTTGGTGGCCATACAAATGAAAACTCGCATAAATGAGATTTTTTCAAGCATTCAGGGCGAAGGAAAATTAATTGGAAGACGGCAAGTTTTTGTAAGATTTTCTGGATGTAATCTTGACTGTGAATACTGCGATACCCCTCAGAGCAAAGATCCTTCATATGGAACCTTATTTTCAGAAGATGAATTAAAAGAATCAATAAAGAATCTAATAACCCCTGATTTTCATTCTGTTTCCCTTACAGGAGGGGAGCCACTGCTTCATGCTGATTTTATAAAATATTTTCTTGAAAAATATGATTTTAACTGTTTATTAGAGACTAATGGCTCTTTGCCGGGTGAATTAAAGAAAATAGTAAAGCTAATTAAATATGCATCTCTGGATTTTAAGCTCCCTGAACATTGTTCAACTTCTAACTGGGACGAATTATTCAAAAAAGAATTGGAATCACTAAATCTATTAATAGATGAGGGAATAAATACATATTGTAAGATAGTTATATTGCCCTCTACAAAAGTCGATGATATCAGTCAAATAGCTTCAAGGATAAGTAATGAAATTCCAGAAAATTCGGACATTTCACTGATCATACAACCTTCAGATCCTCTTGATCAGTGGGTGAGTCATGGAAAGAAATTATTTAGGATTTCAGAAAGTGTAGGTAAGTATTTAGATGTATTAACAATACCCCAAGTTCATAAAATACTTAAGATACAATAGGAGGTTTTTATAATGGAAATAGGAACAAATGTAACAGTAAACGACGCTATGACATCGAGTGTGATTACAGTAAAGCCTGAAAACAGTGCTGCAGACGCTGCTTTTATAATGGCCCAAAATGAAGTGGGTTGTTTGATAGTTAAGAGCAACGGAGAGCCAGAAGGGATAATTACCGAAAGTGATATTATACACAAAGTGGTTGCTAAAGACATTAAAGCCAGCAATGTAACTGTTGACGAGATAATGACTAAAAACCTTATAAAAATTGATCCTGGAAGAGAACTGAATGAAGCAGCGAGATTTATGTCAAAAATGAATATTAGAAGACTTGCTGTTGTAAAAGATGGAAGTTTAAAGGGTATTTTGACTGCAAAAGACATAATGGCGGTTTCTCCAGAACTTACCGAAATTCTTGTTGAAAATGCAAGAATGGAAAATCAAATGGATTATAATAATGAAGAAAATCCAGTACCTGGAGTTTGTGAAACATGCGGAAATTTCATGGATTATTTAGACGAAGTTGACGGTAAATTCGTCTGTGAAGAATGTAAAGAAGATTTAGAAGGTGATTTAACTTGAGTATGGTCGAAGAAGTTATGACACCAAATCCAGTCACAGTTTCTGTAGATACCTATGCAACTAAAGTAAGGTCCATTTTAAGAGATGAAAGCTTTAGATGCGTTCCTGTAGTATCAGGAAACCATCTGGAAGGAATAATAACCCGTGGAGATTTGATGAACATTTCTGCCACAAAATCTAACTTACAGGCTCATGGAATTATGGAGCATCCCAAGGTAATTGCAACACCTGAAATGGATGTTAACGACATAGGAAAACAGTTATTAGATGCAGGTGTTGTTCAGGCTCCTGTTGTAAAATCATCAGATGATATGAACCTTATTGGTATGATAAGCATCGCCGATATCCTTGAAAATTTTTTAAATAGAAATTTAAAAGCCAGATATCAAAATGTTGGCGAAATAAAAACAAAAAAGGTTATAACCTGTAATTATGATGATCCCATCTCTAAAGTATGGGATAAAATGGATGAAGATGGCTTTTCAGGCCTTCCTGTACTTAAAAATAAGAAAATAATAGGGATTATAACCCGAAAAGATATTATGAACTCCGGCCATGTTAAAATTTCTAAAGAAGGCGGGATTAAGACATCTACAAAAGTAGAGAGTATCATGAGAACTCCCCCAATAGTTATAACGCCTGATAAAGACATTAAGGAAGCTGCAGCGCTAATGGTCAAATATAATATTGGTCGTTTACCTGTTGTTGATAATCCTGTCTATATTAAAAAAGAACCTGAAAGAGCAAAAGAAGCAGATCTTGTTGGAATTGTATCAAGGGAAGATATATTAGGGTCGTATATAAGTTGATTTTTAAAACCCCGCTATCTGATTTAAGTAGTTTAAATTTAGTTTTTAGAGAATATTTTATTTCATGATCATGTGAGGTGTACTGATGAGAAGAAAAGAACTAATAAATGTGGTAAAATCTAGAGAAAGAGCTCCACTGGAGTTTGAAACCCATATAGCAGAACACGAAGGCGATATTATGAGTATCGCCAAAAAGGAAGTAATTACAGTACCCCAAAGTGCTACAATTCAAGAAGCCGCCGAAATAATGGTAAAAAACAAGTTTAGAAGACTTCCCATAACAGATGCTGGAACAGGGAAGCTTCAAGGTATTGTAACTGCCATGGATATACTGGACTTTTTAGGTGGTGGAGACAGATACCAGATTTTAGAAAAGAAACATGAGGGTAATTATTTAGCTGCCATAAATGAACCAGTAAGAGAAATTATGACAAGAGATGTGGAAACTTTAAGTAATAAAAACTCCATCGGAGATGCAGTTTCCAGAATGCTTGAAAAGAAAGTCGGTGCACTGCCCATAATTAATGCAGAAGAAAATATTGTAGGAATAGTTTCAGAAAGAGATTTTGCACTCCTCTTGGCTGGAGTTTTAACCGATGAAGTTGTTGAGGATTTCATGACAACCTCCATTATAAAAACAACTCCTGGAACAAGAATAGAAGGCGCTACTAAGATAATGGTGAGAAATCAATTAAGGAGAATTCCTGTAACTGGAGAAGAGAGAAAAACACCTCATCCAGAAAATGATAAGCTTGTGGGAATTGTCACTGCAACAGATATTTTAGAATTCTTTGGAAACAATTCAGCATTTGAAAGGATAGTTACTAACAATGCCGAAGAAGTTCTCAACACCGCAATTGCAGATATTATGGTAAAAGATGTCATTACCACAAATACTTACACACCACTGGGTGATGTATGTGATATAATGGAAAATAAAGGCATTGGAGGCCTACCAGTAGTAAGGGATAATGAATTACTGGGCATAATAACTGAAAGCGACATTTTAAGAGCTATAAGTGGATAGACACCTTATAATTCTTTTTTAGAAAAAAGGCGGTAAGATCATGAAAGTTGAAGATGTAATGAATGACGAAGTAATTATAATTCAGGAAAACGAACAGGTTAATCATGCCAGGAACCTCATGCTCAAACACGGATTTAGCAGAGTCATAGTAGTGGACAGGGATGAAAATCCAATCGGGATTGTTACAGAAAAAGATTTAACCCGAAAACTAAGAGGAAACGGCCCTACATGGAAAAGGAGACCAATAGATACTATAGCAATAAGGAGAGTAATGAGCAATGGTCTTATAACAGTGGATGTGGATGATGATTTAAGAGAAGCCGTAGAAATCATGATTCAAAATAAAATAAGCTCAGTACCTGTTGTTGATGATGAAGGATTGGCAGGGATAGTTACAAAAACAGACTTAATGAATTTTTATGCCTCAAAATTCCAGAACAGATGGAAAGTATCAAATCTGATGACCAAAGATGTGGTGACTGTAAACGAAAACCATACCATCACACACGTCATTAACGTTATGGAAGAAAATAACATCGATGGAGTCGTTGTAATGTTCGACGGTGAAATTGCAGGCATTATAACTCCTGCAAACATATCCTTTGCACAGGTAGAACACCCCGAAACAGGAGTAAGTGTTGAAAGAGTCTATTTCATAAGACAGGGAGTTGAAGGTGGGGATAAACGGAAAGCAAGAGAAATATCAATGCTAACTGCTGGAGACATAATGAACGAAGATTTCGTGAAAATCAGCCCTGATGAAGATGCAGTGGAAGCTGCAAAATTAATGTATAACTCAGAAATAAGCCATATTCCTGTTGTAGAAGATGATAATCTTGTTGGAATAATCACAAAAACTGACATAATCAAAGGAATACAGTAAGAAAGTAAAAATATTAAATTTTGATTATATGTTCTTTAAATCATGAAATGAGGAATAAAAATGCATATAAAAAATATAATGAGCAGAGAAGTTGTTGTAATAGATAAAGACCAGAATATTCACGATGCATTAAAAATCATGAAAAAACGAAAAGTTTCAAGATTACCTGTGATAAACACCAACGGAAACAATGAAAAACAGCTTGTAGGTATTATTACCGAAAAAGATATTGCTTTAAGGCTTGGTTCATCAAGATACGGTAATCTAGCCCCTTCACATTTCTACATTTCAACAGTGATGAGCCCCGATCCAATTACAGTAGAAAGCAGCACAAGCCTGGGAAAAGCTGCAAAAATCATGGTTGACAATAAAATCGGAGGAATGCCCGTTGTAGATGATGGGGAAATAACCGGTATCATAACCAAAACCGATTTTATAAAAACATGCCAGGGGATCCCCTACACTGATACACTTGTCAAAGAAAGAATGAAAAGGAATCTGATGACCATAAATCCGCAGGATAGGCTTGTACATGCTAGAAGAATGATTATTGACGAAGAAATCGGAAGACTACCTGTTGTAGATGGAAATCAGCTTGAAGGTATCCTTACTGCAAAGGACATAGCAAACTCAATGATTTCATTCAGAAAAGTCGTTCCTGACAAATATCAGTCTGCAAGAATAAGAAATCTGATTGTAGAGGATATAATGACCCAGAACGTTAGAACAATAAATGAAGCCGCGACAATTGCTGATCTTTCCACATTTATGCTGGAGGAAGATTTCAGCGGAGTTCCTGTTGTAAATGAAGACCATGAACTGGCAGGAATAATCACTAAAACAGATATCCTGAATTACATTGTTGAATTGGAGGAGGTCCACTGAATTTTACCCGAAATAAAGTGTCCAAATTGCGGCAAGGACATGAACATTGATTGGAGGAGGAACAACACCCTCACTAACTTTTTTTTTAACTGTTCTTCCTGTGATTTAGAATCAAGAATTGTTATAGAAGATTTCCTGGATAAAAAACTCCAGAATATTCTGAATATAAAAGCAGAGAAGCTTAATGATGCCATAGAAAAGGGAATAATTAAATTCTTTGAATTCCACAGCCATCCAGCATTGCAGTTTAAAAAAGGCATCGGTAAAATAGAAGAGGGCAGCATAATTTATTTTAGAGATAAAATTGAAGTCATAAGAGGATTTCCAAAGATTAGAAGAACATTAATGCTATCTCCAACCATTAAAAATCATTTTAAAGATAAAGTTGTGATTGAAGAAAAAATGAATGGATACAACGTCCGTATAGCGTTTATTGGGGATGAAATTATCGCTCTTACAAGAAGAGGATATATGTGCCCATACACAACAAAAAAAGCCGTTGAAATACTGGATTTAACCCCCTTCTTTAATGATAATCCAGATCTTGTAATCTGCGGGGAAATGGTAGGAACTGATAATCCATACGTATCCCACTACTACGAAGAAATTGGAAATCTCGGATTTAGAGTGTTTGATATTAGAAAAAAGGTTTCAAATGAACCTTTATCAATTAAAGAAAAGCAAGAAATCCTTAATAAATATAATTTACCCGGGGTAAGAAATTTCGGGACATTTAATGTTAATGAAGCGTCTGAAAAGGTAAAAGAAGTGATCAAGGAAATTGGCGAGAATAAAAGGGAAGGAGTGGTGATGAAAGACCCTGAAATGGAAATACCTCCACTTAAATATACTTCATCACGTGCCCATGACGATGAAATAAGTTATGCATTTACTTATCCCTTTGATTTTGGAAAAGACTTTTTCTTCAGCCGTGTTATAAGAGAGGGATTTCAGGCATATGAAATGAATGAAAGTGAAGAGGAGCTTCAAAAAAGAGCTCAAAGGCTTGGAGAAGCAATACTCAATTCAATGGTCGGTACGATTAAAAACGTGGCTTCTGGAAATCAGGCGACTGAAGATATGGTAATTGACGTTGAAACCGAAGAAGAAGCTGAAGAATTCCTGCGATATCTCCATAATCTTGGAGTATATGCAGTTCTACATAAATTTGAAGGCGATAAAGCAATTATAAGGAGAATATATCAATCTACAACCGATAAAGTTTCTAATCTCCTTAACGGCGGACTTTACTAATTTTAATAGAGATATTTAAATATAGGTGTGAAAAATATCTTAATTTTAAACTGATCCTCAGGTAAAAAAATGTCACATGATAAATCAAAGATATTTAAAATAGGGTTTCTCGGACCTTCAGGAACCTATGCAGAAGAGGCTGCATCTAAAATTAGTGGAGAATTAATACCATTTGATTCTATAATGGAAGTTCTGGATGCTGTGCAGAATGAAAATATAGATATTGGTGTTGTTCCCATTGAAAATTCGATAGAAGGTCCTGTTGGGATAACACTTGATCTTCTTGCACACGATTATGATCTAAAGATTAATAAGGAAATAATTCTACCAGTAAGGCATAATCTTCTTTTAAATGAAGGGGCAAACATTAAAGATATTGATACCATATATTCACATGCCCAGGCGCTTTCCCAGTGCCGTAAATTCATTGAAAAACTTGGAGCGAAACCTGTAGCAACCCCAAGCACTTCTAGTGCTGCAGAAATGATTTTAGGTAAAAAAAATGCTGCTGCAATTGGAACCAGGCAGGCTGCAGAAATATATGGATTGAAGATTGCAGAATCCAATATTCAGGACTACGATGATAATTTAACAAGGTTTGTTGTACTTGGCAGACATGATCATGTTCGGACTGGTCATGACAAAACTTCTGCCATTTTTTCGCTTATGGAGGATAAGCCCGGCGGACTTTATGAAGTTTTGGGTGAGTTTGCCAGAAAAGATATCAATTTAACTAAAATTGAATCACGTCCATCTAAAAAAAAGCTTGGAAATTACATATTTTTTATCGATTTTCAGGGCCATAGAGAGGATAAAAAGATCAAGAATGTTTTAAATACCATCAAAAACAAGATATCATATGTGAGGATCCTCGGATCATATCCTGTTGAGGAGGATGATTAAGATAACTCTTGAAAAGGAAAAAATTTTAAGAAGCTTAAAAGAGCTTGAAAGTGAATTTAATAAAGGTAAGATTCCCCAAAGGCATTATGAGGTTCAAAAAAGGCAGCTGGAAGAAAAGCTTGAAGCTTTTGAAGTTGCAAACAGAGTGCGAAGACTTCAGGGTAAAGAAACTGCTGAAGTACCTCTGGATGATGAAGAGGACACTGAAGAAGAGAATGAAGAATTATTTAAAAAGTATATCACTTCTCCAGGTCTTAAAGAGAAAAAGCTGGAAAAACCAAAAGATCAAGGTCGAATATCCCAGAATAAAATGATCGGGATTGCCCTTTTAGCTGCAGCATTCCTTATAGGTATTGTATTCGGCTCATTTAATATTGATCTGCCGACTGATGCTGCAAACACTAATTTATTCACAAATGAAAGTGCATTCCCACCTTTTGTCCTTAACAACACCACAAATACAACAAACATGACCAATACCACAAGAAACGCCACTAAGATCGTGAAGAATACTACAAAGAAAACAGTAACTCCACCCAAAACTAACACAACTCCAACACCCGAAGATCCATCAGGAAATGATACTGGTGGTGCTGGTGAGCCTGGGACAACTAAAACTATCAAAAACAACTCAAATTATAATTAAACCACATAATAAACATATTAATCAGCAAATATGAAATAGTAATGTTCTATTGCAATTTTAGCTGACTAATAATCAATTTTTTACATAAAAAAACCCGAATTCTGTCATATTTTTTTTTGCACTCTTTATTATTTTATTAAATAAAATAGAAAACTATATATTTATTTTCCCGATGATAATAGATAAAGAGGTAGATATATTGAAAAAAAACTTAATTTTAATTGCTCTCATTTCTGGAGTAGTTCTTGCATCTGGCTGTACCGACAGCGGGAACCAAAAAGGTAATACCACCAATGAAACCCAGACCTATCAGGGGGATGAATTCACATTTAATTACCCCAGCGACTGGCTGCAAATTCAGAATACAGCCCCTAACAGCACCTTGGCCATTGGAGATCCAGACTCTGCCGATGCTAATGGGAACGTTCAGGTAAGCGTTGTGGTCCAGAAAACCCTTATACCATCTGGAACAACACTGCAAGATTATTTTAATGCAACATATGCTCAATTTGCTGCACAAGATCTGGGGTATAAACCAATATCTGAAGGAACCGTCCTGATTAACGGTATAAATACCCTTGAAAATACTTACTATATAAATTCTGGCAACACACAGAAACGTGAACGTGCAATATGGATTCAGAAAAACCGTGTGATCTATATAATTCTCTGCAGCGCCCCAGTCTCAGACTATTCTTCAGAACAGAAAAAATTTGACACCATAGTTAACAGTTTTAGATTAATCTAAAAAAATATCTGTAATTATCTTCTTATCTACTATAAGAAACTCATGGTGATAAATTGAGAAAATATCTGTTTGTAATGTTTCTGATAGCTTCTCTGATTTTCAGCTCAGGTTGTACAAATAACCTTAATCAGACCTCCAATTTAACACCTCCAACTGCAAATAATACTTTCCAGGGAAGCGGAGTAACATTTGATTATCCTGCAGACTGGAAAGAAACAAACAAGACAGGAAAATATGTAATCGCCCACATCATTGACCCAAAAGCAAAAAGTGATGATAAAAAACCCGGAACGGTCGTTGAAATCTCAAAAAAAGAATCTTCAGGCATCCCCCTTGAAAGATTCTATGATGAGGTTAAATCAGGTGCATCGAATGTTGCCGGCTATCAACTATTATCTGAAAGATCCTATAAAGTGGACAATGTAACAGCATACGAGTTTACCTCAAAAGCAACTGATAAGAACGTTGAAGAGCAGTACAGGGTTGTATTGCTTGAAAAAAAAGGTTTTATTTATATGATTGCCTGTGGAACACGTTCTCCAACTTACCAGGGAGATAAATCACAGAGTTTTGACATGATAATAAATAGTTTCCAGATAACTGATTAGCCCAGATTAAATGATTTTGTCAATATAAAAGGAAAAAATATATTAGTCTGTTTTTTAGATGAAGTTACATAGAAAAAAAGAGGAAGTTAATTGAAAATCCAATTAAGAAAAAGGGAACCTAAAAAACGGCTTGTTGATTTTCGATACAAAAAAGAGGCGTTAGCTATCGCTATAGCCGTATTAGTAACCATCTTAGTCCTCATACTAACTAGCGGAGGCCCTGAAACCCCCGCTGTTACTAAAACACCCGTAAGCAAGGCCCCAGATATAAAAACCAAAATTTATTCAGCAGGGGACATTTACCTTGAATATCCAGAGACATGGAAAATCACAACCGACGAAATAAATAACAATAACATGCAGTTAGTGATTCAAGACCCCTCTTCAGTAGGCAATCCTGACAGTACAAAAGTTGCAGGTTTTACGGTGTTTAAAGTAGAAAAGGATCCATATCAAACCCTTGAACAGCGCAAAGAATCATTTATCCAAAGTATAAGAGAATCAGGTGCAAATATCAATTTAATATCATCAAACAATACGAATCTTAATGGAATAAATGCGGTTGAGGCAATATATGAAGGTACAGGACCAAAAAACGAGCAGATACAGCTTAAAGTAATTTACTTCGAGCAAAACAATCTGGTTTATATCCTGGCATTTCTTACAAGAGGAATGAATCTTCAAAGCCAGAAAGCAAACTTCGATGTGGTGATAAACAGCTTTAAGCTGCAATAACTCCCCATATCCATTTTTTTATTAAATAACCATCTCAACCTTCATTTATTATAAATATTTATTCAAGGAGTAACTAAAATCTAAATAAAATGGAAAGGTTTTTAATGAATCCCGATTAACAGTATAATATATATTAACGAATAGAATACAATATATTTGTTATACTATCTATTGGAAGATAAGTGAATAACCTTAAAATAGCTGCCTTAAAATCTGCTTTTATTTTAGCTGCTGCATCAGATTACGTACAAAGTAAAAAATATACTCAGTTATATCTACTTAAAAAATTTAAGTACTTAAAAGAACCGATATTTAAAAAAAGGCTTTACTGTGTTATTTACTGCCATGAAAAAAATTAATATTTTAGTTTCCAATATACAAATTTTTAATATAATGTTTAAACATTATCAGAAGAAGATGAAGGAGGAATTAATAATGGTATTGCCAGTATGCGATGTCTGTTTAAAGAGCGGAATGTTATGTCAGGGGTGTGAGAACAAATTAAAAAGTGGTGAGATCACCCAGCTGGATTTAGACATTGCAAAATTACTTTACAAACTTGGCGACGGGAAGATAGGCTTCAAAAAGACAATAGAAATTGGAGATGTCGTCATAATAGTAACAGAAAAGGAGAATGTGGGGAAACTCATAGGAAAAAGCGGGAAAATTGTAAGGGCAATATCAAAAAAAGTTGGAAAGAAAGTAAGAGTTATAGGCGAAGGTTCTGACTTTAAAGAGATTGCAAGGGATATTGTAGCCCCTGCAAGAATTTCAGGGATTAACATAGTCTATGGTAGAGACGGTGAGGAAAAATACAAGATAAGAGTAATGCGGGAAGACGCAAGAAGACTTCCAGCAAGATTAGATGTTTTAAACGATATTATGGATCAACTGTCCTCTGAAAAAACCGTTATTGTTATTGACGACCTCTAAAAATTGAATATTTTTAGGGCCCTCAAAAACAATGTGTTTGGGTTATGTGAAAATTTCTAATTTTCACGGCTGCAAAACTGAAAGTTTGCAAGTCGAAAGCAAGACTAACAAAAACATGGTTTTTGTAGCGTCAAAATCTTTAAAAGATTTCGATAGTAACAAAATCATAGATTTTGATAACTTATAATTTTTCCCCTTTTCATAAATAATTATCCATATCTTTAAGAGGTAAAAAATGGAAGTTGTACTTTGTATTACAGGAAGTATAGCCGCGATAGAATCCATTAAGCTTGCAAGGGAGCTTGCAAGAAATGGAATTAAAGTAAAATGCTTCATGAGCGATGGGGCATGTGAAATAATACATCCCTACACAATGGAATTTGCAACAGGCCGCTCAGTTGTCACCAGATTAACAGGTAAAATCGAGCATGTTAAATATGCTGATACAGATTTGATACTTGTTGCGCCGGCTACAGCGAACGTAATAAGCAAGTTCGCCTATAAAATTGCAGATAATCCAATTAACACCCTGTT